>JBDRIF010000033.1:0-6816 GCA_043816125.1 bacterium | reverse complement strand
CCCGCCCCCATATTGAGATGATTGACTTCAGAATTACCCATTGTTCCTGCCGGCAGTCCGACGGCTAAACCGGAGCATTCGAGGCGGGAATATTTATGCTTGTTAAAAAGGTCGGCGATAAATGGGGCTTGTCCCTGCACGATCGCTTCATAGATCGCGTTTTTAGCGCTGCTTTCGCCGATAGCGAAACCATCCAAAATGCAAAGATAGACTGGTATGATTCCCATATTTTTAGTGGGCCCGGCGAGGCTCGAACTCGCAACCCTCAGCTTCGGAGGCTGATACGCTATCCAGTTGCGCCACAGGCCCAGGGCGGAAAATCAGAGTATCAGAATATCAGAGTATCAGAAGTAAGGCAACCTAGGGTGCAAGTTCCCACCTACTTACCGCGATAAGACTAGTGTAGACACATGAATGTAATATTACCTTTACGCTTTTACCAAGTTAAAACCGAAAATGAAACTTTTGAGACCGTTTCTCAAAAATTCAATGTTCGCCAAGAAAATATCGAACGCGACTACGATTCTATCCCCGACCAACCCTTGCAAAAAGGCGAAATGCTCTTTATCCGCAATTTTTAAGCCTCTGAACTGAAATTTTCTTCTCTTATTGTCGATAATTATTATAGGATGACATATTTTGTTAGCGGCAATAGAATAGGAGAAAGAATCGACTGGTCAAAAGTTCCTCCTCGACAGCCTCAGAAACCGAGGCAACCTGTGACCAGATACAGCGACGCCCTGCAAAAAGCCAAGGCAGGACAAATTATTTTCACCAAGCCGAGTCAACTTGGGCTAACGACTAGAAGTAAGGACAGTGATCCCCTAGTCCTAGGGGTGATGGCGCATCCCGAAGTAGTAGCAATGCTCGACGCTAATAAAATAAGTTACCATGTCACATCACACAACCTAATCCTGCTTACTCAGGCCAAAGAATTCAGAAAATTTGTGACGGCACTGCGGCGCCACTCCAATTTCCGTGAAGTAACTCCTTTGAACACTTTTGCCGAACGAGCCGATCTTTTTTATGACCGCGACCAACGCCAACGCTTAATTGATCTGGGAGGGAAATTAGTTCCGATAACCCAAAGGCCGACCAGGGGAGGAGTCAATTGGAGTGTCTACGATTTAAAAACTAATCAGGTTGTAAAGAGATTTATCAATTCACCGGTGACCTTAGTCTTTAGTGTGATGGAAGCCTAAACAACCCTATTCTTCAACCGCCCAATCCCTTCGACCTCGACAACAACCTCATCCCCTACTCGCATTGGACCGATTCCCGGAGGAGTGCCAGTTAAAATAATATCATCAGGATTTAGAGGCATGATTTTAGAGATAAAAGAGATCAGCTGATCAACCTTAAAGATCATATTCCTAGTATTTGAAGACTGTTTCAATTCACCATTCAGATAAAGTTTAATGTCCAAATTATCAGGATCAATATCAGTTACTATCTTAGGGCCGATCGGACAGAAAGCATTAAATGACTTTGCCCTCGTCCACTGCCCATCTTTTCTCTGCAAATCACGAGCAGTCACATCATTGGCACAAGTAAAACCAGCGATTTGATTGTTCTTCCCCATGACTATCGCCAACTCAGCTTCATAGTGGAGTTCCTTGGTTTGTGAAGGATAGATAATTTTGTCCCCGTCATAGCAAAGGGCGTTCAACATTTTGGCAAAAATAACCGGCTCATCCGGAATCGGCATGTTTAGTTCTTTGGCATGGTCGATATAATTTAATCCGGCACAGATTATTTTTGTTGGCTTTAATTTTCTCATATTCGCTCCTTGGTGATCAGGTAATCAGGGGATCCGGGACTTGGGAATCAGGAAACCTGGGAAATCAGTGACAGGGATAAGAATTTCCTGTTCCGGATCTCCCGATTCCCTAGATATCCTAGTGCCTCGATCTCCCCGATCCCCAGATCACCTATTTCTGGCATTCAGGACAATACGACGAAGTCCTCCCCCCTAATTTCATTCTTTGGATCTTCGATTTACAAGTATAACACTTCTCCCCATAACGCTGATAAACCTTAAGTTGTTTAGTATACGCCCCAGCCTCCCCATCCACATTAACATAATTACTAAAAGTAGTCCCCCGCGCCTTAATCGCGGCATTTAGAATCTTTCGGATCCCCTGATAGACCATTTTGATCTGCGCGGCAGACAAATTTCCGACCCGGCGGGAAGGTTTAACCTTGGCATAAAAACAAACCTCATCACTATAAATATTCCCTACTCCCACCAAATTAGGATTATCCATCAGAAACTGTTTAATTCTCATCTTCGGCCGCTTCATAATCCTCTCCATCAGATATTTCAGCGAAAATCCTTTTTCCAGCGGTTCGGGTCCCATCTTCATCACTTCTAATGCCATCTTAAGCCCTCTTATATCGTATAATCGAACCCAACCAAACTTCCTAATATCATTAAAGTAAAGATGACTCCCGTCCTTAAAGGCAAAAATTGCATGAGTAAATTTATTTGGCAGGTTATCACAAGATGACGCGATCGAATGCCCGCCGATTAGACAATGAGACATATCACGGTAAACCAGCTGACCGGTCATCTTAAGATGAACAAGAATATTCCAGCCATTGTTGAACTCGATGATCAGCATCTTCGCCCGCCGCCTCAACCCCTTGACCCTTGCCCCTTGCAACTTGGCCCTGTAAAACTTGACTGGGTGATTAACAGCTTTATGCCAATCGCTCTCAAAGTCGGCGATGACCTTGTTGATGATGGTTTTTTCTAAACCACGCTTTACTGTTTCCACTTCTGGTAATTCCGGCATATCTAATGATATAATTTCCCCATGCCATTAGTCAAAATAGAAATGTATCCTGGCCGGACCAAAGAGACCAAAAAGAAGCTTATTGAAGCCGTGACCAAAGACGTGGCCGAAATCGTCGCCTGCCCACTCGAGGCCGTGACTGTGGTAATTCAGGATATTGAGAAAGAGAACTGGGGCTTTGGCGGCAAACAATCCAGCTAGATAACTTCGCGGAAGATTCCCAGAATAACATCAAGCAAAGCCAAAACCATCGGACCAATCAAAATTCCCGGCAGGCCAATTAATTGTATCCCACCTAAAATACCAAACAGGATAACTAATGGGTGAATATGCGCATGCTGACCGATAATTTTTGGTTTGAGCATATTATCCAGACCGCTCATCGCCAGAAAACCGTAGCCCAATAAGACAAAACCCTTCCAGGCCAGGCCGACATCAAGACCGATAATTATCAGATAACACGCAATCGGCGCCCAAACAAGCCCGGCCCCCAGAACCGGCACAATGGAAATAATTGCGGTTAAAAACGCCCACAAAACCGGATTGGGAACACCTAAAAAAGTATAGGCAATCCAGGCCAAGGTCCCGTGAATAACGCCGATCACGATCTGGCCCAACACCACCCCTCGTGCCAACTGATCGAATCGAGCAAAGATTTCTTTATAACGATTCTTAGGCAAAGGAAAATATTCCTGTAAAAACTTATTTATATTCTCTCCGCCTTTTAAGAAATAATAGATGGAAAAAATCGTAATAAAAACGCTCAACAGAAAATATGGGATACCCTTAACAACCCGCTGCAGCCAACCGATCAATTGTGAGCCCATTTCGGTCAGCTGATCCTTATAAAGTGTCAGATCACCAAAACGATCACTGATTGATTTGGGAAGTTCCAGACTCTGGTCGGGGTTAGTTAAAATTTGTTCTAGAAAATTGTACCCGCTCCGAATCTCGTTCTTTAACAAGCCGGTGATCATCCCCAGTGGCGCCATAACGATCAAGATAACCAGAAAACAAACAACCACCGCGGCTAAAGTTTCTCGCGGCAAAAATTTGGGCAAGAACTTATTTAGGCGCGTATACAAGGGATAAAACAGATAAGCCAAAACTGCGGCACCAATGATTGCAATAATAAATGGCTGTATAATTAGATAAGCCAGGACAAGAAATATGACCACCAGAATAATGGTAACTGTTCGGCGATAGGCTAATATTCTCTCGCTCTCGTTTGGCATTGTGAGGTTATTATACTTGCTCACATTCTCAAGTGCAACATTTTTTTCGGCTGTGTTATAATTAGTACATGAAGGGTTTCCGCTTATGGTTATTGTTAGTGGCCCTACTTTTACCGCTCCTCCTAACCGGTTGCAAAACGACATTTGCCATTCAAAACACCACCGTCAGTGAAGTAATTATTGTCTTAGAAGATTATGTCGGCACTCACGGTTACAAGATCACCTATCGCGACGATGAATTGGGTTCTTTTAGAATAAGTATGGGTAATTTCTTTATCCCCGAAACGAGCGAAACGACCAAGGTCAAAGAGATTACCACGCAGCTGCCGCAGGAGGATTCCAACCAACCCCTCACCTCATATGAAGAGACCACCTGGAAAACTGTTCGCAAGCCGAGTCGTTATGTTGAAGCAAGCGCCAGGATCAGCCTGACCCAACAAGACGAAAACGTTCTATTTGTGGTAGAAACAAATGATGCGGCCGGATCATCGCTTGATGATCTGACCGATTATTTTAAGGAGATCGGCTACGTTGTACAAAAAAAATAAAATACTTTTAATTGGGATGCTTACCTGTCTGATTTTTCTGACCGGGACTGCAAATGCGCAACTCCGCACCTACCGTCAGACCAAAGATATCTCCGCTACAGAAAAAGGGAAGGTCCGGGAATCAAAAGACAAGGCCAATCTTTTTGAATATACTTTTGACATTAATTCAGCCAAAGGGATTATTACCAGGACAAAAATCAGACGTCTCGACCAGGAGACTCCCACGGATGACAATACTATCTATAAAATCACTCAAACCAATGAATTGCTCACCAGCAAAGCCGGCCTAGGGGGAAAAACGATCGTCGCAGTACGTGAGGATGGCGAAGAGCTTCTCCAATTAGGACATCGCTTTGCTTTTACCACCCGAACCAGCCCTTTCTCCCAGATCATCTCCGGTGTTTATGAACGAGTATATACTCCTGAGCAGAAAAAACGGTGGCAAGAGAAGAATAATTAGAATTCTGGCTATCGAAACTTCGTGCGTTCAACAAACACATCAGATAATTTTTGGCTTAATAACAGGATATTTTAAATTGAGTTTTGGGGTTTGGTGCCCAGCTTTAGCTTTCGAGATTTAACCTACTCACCAAAGCCGGGCTGTTTTTAATTTGCTCCGATGTCGGATCGGAGACAGGAATAAGCCCTGGGCTTAATTTTGCCTGCCTACCGGCAGGCAGGCACTCTCCACATCTTCTTGAAGATATGAATTCTGGCTTGCCCGCCGCAGGCGGGCACTTTTAAGCATTGGGCAACGCGAAAGGCAAGGTTGTTGTTGTTCCGGTTGTCGGGATGGTTGTTGTTGCGATTCTCGTTGCGAACAGAACGATAGACCTATAGGCTTATCCCCTTGGCTTGAAAATCAAGTTCAGTCAACAGTTGCTTCCTAAGATTGTAAGAATCAGCATGGATGGCGTAACCAAGCCAACTTTGTACAGAACAGATGATCTTCTGTTCTGTTATTAACTTGCGTTGCAAAAGCGCAAAGTAATTCCTTAGTCGTTTTCTCAGCCTCTTTATATTCCGCCTTATGATTAAGCGATGAGTTGGATATACTTTGTATCCTAAAAATGACACCCCCTTCTTCGTCAAGTATATTTGGCACTTATTAAGATGAAGTTTTAGTTTTAAGCTCTCAAGCTGGTCCTGGACAATCTTCTTATATTTTCTCAGATCGGCTTTGTCATTGCTGAAAACTATTAAGTCATCCATATAGCGAAGATAGTGCCAACACCCCACAGCCTCTTTCAAATAATGATCAAGCCCACTTAAATAGAGATTGGCAAATATTTGGCTGGTCAAGTTGCCAATAGGAATGCCAGGTGATGGGGTTGAATCAATTATTAGCTTTATCAGCCAGAGCGTCTTGGAATCTTTTATCTTCTGCAAAATTAGCTGATAAAGAATATCGTGATCAATTGAGGCAAAATAGGCTTTGACATCACATTTCAGAACATACTTGTTTTTGCGGCTGAATTCTGTAAAACAATCTACAGCCTTATGACTGCCTTTGCCTTTTCTGCAAGCGTAGGAATCAAAAATTAGTGATCTATCAAATATCGGCTCAATAATATTACACAAAGCATGTTGAACAACTCGATCACAATAAGGCGCCGCGCTAATTAAGCGTTTCTTGGGATCATAAATGTGGAAGTGTTTATATTCCCCCATCCGGTAGGTTTGATCCTGCAATTTGCGCTGAAGAGTAACTAAGGATGATTCAAGTTCAAAATTAAAATTGCTGGTAGAAGTTTTAAATCGCTTGCCCCTTTGGGCCTTTTTGGCAGCTAAAAGGAGATTTTCAAATGAGCAGATCTTTTCAAAAAGGTGATGATGTCTTTTCATGACCGGATCGGTATTTTAGCCACGCCCCAACTTGAGATCCGATATCAACCAGATATTTTGATGATAGCTCATAGGTCTTTAGATTAATTAGCCTCAGATCATGGCAAAGACGGAATAAGTAGCGTAATTGTTCAATTTCCAGGTTGCTTTTGCTTAGGATATCTACTTTTTCCTTAGCGTATTGAGCCTGAATCAATAGTTCCAAAAGGCTTATCACCTTATTTTCCACTCTCTCCCCAAGAGTGTATCTTTGATTTCTGGGGAACTTGGCGATGTGGGGAATGACCCATCTGATGAAATCATAGGTTGCGGTTATTACTTTTGGTCCGTCCATCAGTTGCTATTATACTAAAAACCCCACCCATACCCAAAGGGTAAAAGACTAAAAGA
>JBDRIF010000032.1:0-2273 GCA_043816125.1 bacterium | reverse complement strand
CCAACACTGAGGATGATTTAAGAATATTTATCAGTAAATATTCTCAACATCAAAATGCGCCGGAAGCTCGATATCTGCTAGGGCAGCTATTGGAAAAGAAAAAAGATTATACCGAAGCGGCACGCGTCTATCGCAATCTCGATCTTTTACATGCAAAAAGCGATTATGCTGAAAAAGCCTTTGACCGACTAGAAAATATGGCCAAGAAAAAACTCCTGGCCGGCTACGAAGCCCCGGCCGCTACTATCTACAATCTGGGAATCAAATATTTTTCAGCCGCCAATTATGTTAAGGCCAAAGGCTATTTTACCCGCCTAACCAAATTTTATACCAAGAGCACCTTTTATGATGAAGCGGTCATGATGCTGGGACGCATCGCCTTAAGAAAGAATAGCCTTTCTCAAGCCGAGACCTACTTTAAACAGGCCAGAAACCTCGATCAAGATTCCAAAGCAGAAGCTATGTACTATCTCGGCTTAACCTATATGTATCAGGACAAAGACGACATGATGGTCGTCACGTTAGAAAAACTGGCCGAACTATTTCCCAATAACCATTGGGGGGCAGAAGCACTATATTATCTCGGCCAACATCATCGTAAACAGGGAGATATCAAGTTAGCCTTATCCGCTTTTGACCGTCTCACCACCAGCTACCCCGATTCGGAACAGCAGGCCCGGGCAATCTGGCAGATCGGCAACATCTTTTATAAGTCAGGTGATTACAAAAAAGCTTCCGACTCTTTTAACCTCGCTTTAAAACCCGATCCCAAAAAGGCCTCTGATAAAAATCTATTCTGGGCGGCAAAATCGCTGGCCAAATTAGGTGATCAGAAAAACGCGATTGAAATATACAAAACAACGGTGGCGGTTCACGATCACACCTATTACGGTTATCGGGCCAGAGAAGAATTAAGGAAATACGGCATTACGCTAAAAATCGCCACTGTTCCTGAAGTTTCGGAGCTAATCGAAAAAATTAACGGCTCCACCTACGACCTTGCAGGTCATGAGCAGAAATATCAGGAATTGCTGGCTGTTGGGTTAGGAGACGAGGCAGCCGGAGAAGCGGAGTTTTTGGAGACAGAGGCCCCGGATAATGAAAAGAATCAGGCTAGCCTGGCAAAATACCACGCCTATGTAATGAAAGGGAAATTTGCCCAGCCGATTCATTTTGCCGACCAAAAGCTGGATGAGGCGATGGCCGCAGGGACATTAGATCAGGCCGATCCGCGACTCTGGCGTTTTGCTTATCCACGCGGCTATTGGCAATATGTCGACAAGTACGCCAAAGAGTATGGCCTTGACCCATATCTCGTATATGCGGTTATTAGAGAAGAGAGCCGCTTTAAAGAGAGGGCTTTATCCCGCTCTTACGCCCACGGCCTGATGCAGATCATCCCATCAACCGGCCAGCTGATTGCCAATGCTCTCGGTTTACGCTACTCTCGCTGGAACATGTATCAGCCACGTGTTAATATCCAGATGGGTTGCTATTATCTGGCCGAAACAATCAAGCGTTTTGACGGCAATGTTTCGCTAGCCTTAGCCGGTTACAACGGGGGGCCAAACAGAGTGAAAAGGTGGCTGAAAAATTATCCGCAATTTGACCTCGACGAATTTGTTGAAGATATCCCTTTGACTGAAACCCGGAACTATGTTAAAAAAGTGATGAAGAGCTATTATGGCTACAAGAGGGTGTACGGTGGTAGCTGAGGAAAGAATTATTGACTTAGAAAAAAGAGATGAAGACAAGAGCCTGGAGACTATTCGCCCCAAGGCTTTCAAGAATTTTGTCGGCCAGGACAAGATCAAAGAGAACCTCTCGATCCACATTAACGCCGTTAAACAACGGGGCGAAAATTTGGAGCATCAGTTATTTTACGGCCCGCCAGGGCTCGGCAAAACAACTCTCGCCAATATCATCGCCAACGAGATGGGAGTTAATTTTAGAATTACCTCCGGCCCGGCCATTGAACGACCAGGCGATCTCGCCGCAATTCTGACCAACCTCCAACCGAACGATGTCCTCTTTATCGACGAAATTCATCGACTGAATCGGGTCGTCGAAGAAGTGCTGTACCCCGCGATGGAAGACTTTGGCCTTGATATTGTGATCGGCAAAGGGCCAAGTGCCCGCTCGATCCGCCTCGATCTCCCCAGATTCACCCTGGTCGGCGCAACAACCAGGATCGGCAACCTCTCCTCCCCGCTGCGCGATCGGTTTGGGATGATCAATCGCCTGGAGTTTTATAATGCCAAAGACCTGAAACA
>JBDRIF010000031.1:0-7046 GCA_043816125.1 bacterium | reverse complement strand
TTTGCCGATAATCGAGACGCAAATGGGTGATATTTCCGCATATATTCCGACCAATATTATCTCAATAACGGATGGTCAGATCTTTTTGGATAACAATTTATTCAACGCCGGTTTTCGGCCGGCGGTCAATGTCGGGATGTCTGTTTCCCGAGTCGGCGGCAAAGCCCAAACGAGAGCGATGCGCCGTCTTTCGGGGCGCTTGCGGATCGACATGGCCCAGTTTCGGGAGCGACAGTCGTTTGCTCTCTTTGCTTCGGAGTTGGATCGGGAGACAAAAATTCAGTTGCAGCGTGGTCAGGTATTGAATGAACTTCTTAAACAGGTAAATTGCCGGCCGATGCCGGTTGCCGAACAGGTCATTATGTTTTATTTGGGGGTCAAAGGTTTTCTGGATACTATCCCACCGGCCAAAGCACAGTTGTTTGAGAGCCGTTTTATGGATTTTGTCAGGCTCAATCAAAACGATTTAATAACAGAAATTGAAGAGACCAACGATTATAGCCAGGCTTGGGAAGATAAACTTGGCAAGCTCGCCTTTAAATTCAAGGAGCAATTTAAGAATGTCGAAAGTAATTGAGCTAAAAGATAAGGCTCGAGGTGTTACGCAGATCTCCAAAATGGCCGAGGCGATGCAAATTGTGGCGGTGGCCGAGCTAAAGACGATCCAGTCGCGGCAAAAAGCGGCCGAGCATTACAGCCGGCACTACCGCCGATTGGTGGCCAGGTTGGGTTCATCCAGAGCTCGAATCGGGCTGAAGAGTCACACGGAGGTGCTGTTTGTTCTCGCATCGGAACGGGGATTCTGCGGTGACTTTAACGAACGGCTGTTCAAGAAGGTCGGTGAGTATGTGGCGGGGCAGAAGACGAAAGGAATTAATGTCCGTCTTATTGTGACCGGTCGCAAAGGGTGCGAATTGTTTTCCGAGTGGCCGGCGGAAAAGTTTAGGGAGAAAGGATATCTTAAACTAAAAGAATTATTGGTGGCACATACTGCCGAATATGAAGCCGGTAATTTGTCGGGAGTAGGAATATTCTTTAATGAATTTAAATCGATGATGTCGCAGCTCCCTCGATTTATCAAGCTCCTCCCGTTTGCCGACCCGATCGGAATAAAGAGGGAGCCGAGTCTTTTGTTGGAGCCGACGCCGGCTTATGTGAGAGAGTATGTGGCCGACCGTTATTTGACCACTTTGTTCTACGACGCTTATATGCAGACCAGGTTAGGGGAAGTTGTTGCTAGGTTGTTATCGATGCGCGGAGCGGCCGAAAGTTCCAAAGAGATGTTGAAAGATCTCGGGATCAAGATTAATAAAGCCAGACAGGCAATGATTACCGTTGAATTATCGGAGATCATCAGTTCTTTTGAAGTTCTGGCCGAGGAGCATAACTAAATGGGACAGAATATTGGCCGCTTGGAACAGGTAATTGGACCTATTATCGATGTGCAGTTTCCTCCTCAACACATTCCTCGTATTCGCAATACACTGGAAGTAGTCCAGGGTGATCAGCGGGTCTTAGCCGAATCTGCCGTTCAGCTGCCGGGGAATGTTGTCCGGGCTGTCGCTTTGCAATCGACCGATGGTTTGCGCCGCGGTGCCGAAGTTATCGATCTTGGCCGGCCGATCACTATCCCTGTTGGTAAAAAAGCTTTGGGGCGGATGTTTGATGTGATGGGAAACGTGATCGATGGGGGGCCGGAGATGGCCGATTTTGAGCTTTCTGCCATCCGCCGCGATCCGCCAAATTTTGAAGATATCGTTGCCAACGCCGAAATATTTGAAACAGGAATTAAGGTTCTTGATCTGTTGGCACCGTATTTAAAAGGGGGGAAGATCGGTCTGTTTGGTGGGGCCGGAGTCGGCAAGACTGTGATTATTATGGAATTGATCCATAACATGGCGAAGAATCAGGGTGGAATTTCTGTTTTTTCCGGGGTCGGAGAAAGGACTCGAGAGGGGAACGATCTCTGGCTGGAGATGAAGAGTTCGGGGGTAATGGATAAGACGGTGATGGTCTTTGGCCAGATGGGGGAGCTCCCCGGGGCGCGATTAGTAGCCGGTTTAACCGGTTTGACTCACGCCGAATATTTTCGTGATCACGAAAAAACCGATGTTTTGTTCTTTATCGACAATATTTTTCGTTTCGTCCAGGCCGGGGCCGAAGTTTCTACTTTACTTGGCCGGATGCCTTCGGCGGTCGGATACCAGCCGACATTGCAGGCCGAGATGGGGCGCCTGCAGGAGCGGATCTCTTCGACCAAGAACGGTTTCATTACTTCTATTCAGGCTGTTTATGTCCCGGCCGACGATATTACCGATCCGGCGTCGGCGGTTACCTTTGCCCATCTCGACGCGACGACCGTCCTTTCGCGGAGCATTGTCGAAAAAGGGATCTATCCGGCGGTCGATCCGCTTGCTTCGACCTCTAAAATTCTTGAGCCGCATATTGTCGGTCAGGAGCATTATGATGTGGCGCGGGCGGTACAGAAGATATTGCAGCGCTATAAAGAGTTGAGTGATATTATTGCGATCCTGGGGACTTCGGAACTGCCGGAGGAAGACCAGTTGATAGTTCATCGGGCGAGAAAGGTGCAGCGTTTCCTTTCTCAGCCATTCTTTGTGGCCGAAAACTTTACCGGGATCCCCGGTCAATTTGTCCCGCTCAAAGAGACGATCCGCGGTTTCAAGGAGATATTGGAAGGGAAACACGATTCATTATCAGAGCAGGCCTTTTACATGACCGGGACTATCGACGATGTCCTTAAGAAAGTTGGTAAATCATGAAACCGTTCATGATCGAAATCTTAAGTCCAAATCGAACAGTGTATTGGGGGCGGGCGACTAGTTGTACTGTCCGGGCAGTCGACGGCGATGTTCAGGTTATGGCCGGTCATGCCCCTTATGTTAATGTTTTGGCCAGCGGAGAGATTCGACTTCATACCGAAGATAAAACCTGTCTCCATTTTAATTATGAGGGTGGAATTTTGGAAGTGGCCAGGGATAAGACCTCTGTTTTGGTCGATAAAATTTTGGAATAGTTGTGTCGGCAGTGGAACAGGCAAAAACAAGTTCGAATATGTTATAATTTTATTAAGAAGGAATCAAAATGACAAAATTAGAAATGTTTAAAGAAGCGATGAGGAGAGAGTTGCCAGAGCTAAAGAAGCAATATAAGATAAAAATGATCGGTTTTTTTGGCTCTTATGCCAGGGGAGAAGAGAGAAAAGACAGCGATTTGGATGTGCTGGTGGAATTTTCCACTTCCCCGGACATATTCAGATTTATTAAGCTGGAAAATCAATTAAGTGATCTTTTACATGTGAAAGTCGATCTGGTTACAAAAGGGGCCCTGAAGCCGATAATCAAGGACCGGATTTTGGGAGAAACTTCGTTTTTATGATGGGCAGAACTCCAGAATTGTTTATAAACGATATTATTGAGTCGATAAACAATATATTGGAATATACCAATGAGCTCGATATTACTCGCTTTTCTGCCAATAAAATGGCCAAAGACGCGGTTATTAGGAATTTTGAGGTAATTGGTGAAGCAACTAAAAATCTGCCTGAAGAGATTAAAGCAAAACAGCCGGCAATTCCCTGGAAAGAAATGGCCGGAATGAGAGATAAGATGATCCACGAATACTTTGGCATTGATGTTGATATTGTTTGGCAGACCGTGAAAGCGCTGCCGGATTTACTTTCTTCCCTCCAAAAAATAAAACTTTGAAGACCACAGATTTTGATTTTTGTGTCCCTCTCGAACTTATTGCGCACGAACCGGCTGTTGAACGTGATGGGTCCCGGTTGATGATTCTAAATCGTGGAGCACAGAGTCTTGAGCATAAGAAGTTTTACGATATTGTTGACTATCTTCATGAAGGGGATTTGCTTGTTTTGAATGATACTAAGGTTATTCCTGCTAATCTAGTCGGGAAGAAAGAGGATGGGGGAGGGAAGGTTGAGGTTCTTTTGGTGAGACCGAAGACTAAAGACCAAAGACTAGAGACTTGGTTGTGTTTGGTGAAGCCGGGGAAGCGGTTGAAGGTCGGTTCCCGGGTAGTTTTTGGGGAAGGCGACTTGATTGGCACTTGCTTGGAGAAACTGGATGGTGGGGAGCAGATTATCAGCTTTGAAGCGAAAGGTGATTTTTGGCAAGCTGTTCATAAACTTGGCGAGATTCCACTCCCTCCATATATTCAAAACAAACAACCGGATGCCAAAACTCGTTATCAAACCGTTTATGCCGAAAAGGAGGGAGCCTCGGCGGCGCCGACGGCGGGGTTGCATTTTACCCCGGAGCTTTTGGAGAAGATTAGGGCCAAAGGGGTTAAGTTGTCATATTTAACTTTGCATACTGGTCTAGGAACATTCCAACCGGTCAGGGTTGATGATATTGAGGACCATCCGATGCATACGGAGTATTTTGAGATACCTGGAGAGACAGCGGAAGCGGTGAGGGGGGCGTCGCGAGTGATAGCAGTTGGGACCACCTCAGTTAGAGCCTTAGAGTCGCTAACTCACCCCCTGACCCCCTCCCTGCCTGCCGGCAGGCAAGGTCTTAGAAAGAGAGGGGAAGTTAAGCAGGATACAAAGTTATTCATCTACCCTGGCTATAAATTCAAAGTTGTTGATGCGATGATAACGAATTTTCATTGGCCGAAGACGACTTTAATTATGCTCGTCTCTGCGTTTGCGGGTAAGGACTATATAATGAAAGCCTATCAAGAGGCGATTGAACAAAAATACCGCTTTTTCTCCTTTGGCGACGCCATGTTTATATCGTAATCGCAGGATTTCGCGGGATAATCACGGATAACGCGGATGTTATGACCTAATTTTTATCTGCCCTTCAAATTTGAAATCCTCGTGATATAATTACTTCAACATGTTTCCAGCCGAAGCCCAACGCAAAGAAATTGAGATACTTAAAACAAAGACCGGAGAAGAACGTCTAACAACGGCTTTTTATTTGAATGATTTAGTGAAGAGAATGATGCAGGACGGTATTCGCAGTCAATTTCCTAATGCTTCCCCGGAAGAATTCAAAAAACAAATCGCAAAGAGGCTGGCTGGTGAATGAGGCAGAGGTTCTCCGGAAGGTTATTGCTGATTTAGAGGAGCTTAAAATTCCCTATGCCCTTACAGGAGGGTTGGCGGTTAGCTTTTACGGTAGACCGCGCTCAACGCATGACTTTGACATAATTGTTCAGATCCCTTCCGGGCCCTCATACATTAAGAAACTTTTAGCCGCTTTTGGCAAGGAGTTTTACATCAGCGAAGAGGGGATAATCGATGCGGTCCTACATCAGACAATGTTTAATATTATCCATCATGAAACCGGTTTGAAGATAGATATGTGGATATTGAAAGATAGCGAATATGACCGGGAAGCTTTTGGCAGAAGGAAAAAAATGGCGGCTTTGGGAACGGGGATTTCTATCCTTGCCGCTGAGGATATGATACTCAATAAACTGCAATGGTATAAGGTTTCTGAAATAGACAAACATTTGAATGATGTGCGGGGGGTATGTGAGATTCAAAAAGGGAGCCTTGACAAGGAATATCTAAAAAAATGGGCAGCTAGACTTTTGCTGCAAGGGCTGCTGAATGACATCCTTTAAATTCGAAATTCTTAAAAAATCCAAGAAATCTAAAGCCCGAGTGGGCAAGATTCATACTCCTCACGGAATAATCGATACCCCGATGTTTATGCCGGTCGGGACATTGGGAACAGTTAAAACTATGTCTCCCCGCAATCTAAAGGAAGTCGGCGCGCAGATAATTCTCGGAAACACTTACCATTTAATGCTCCGGCCGGGGGCCGAATTAATTAAACTGGCCGGCGGCTTACATAAATTCATGGCCTGGGATCGACCGATTTTGACCGATTCCGGCGGCTTTCAGGTCTTTTCTCTCGCTCACATGCGTAAGATCAGGGAAGATGGAGTTGAATTTCAATCTCATATCGATGGGACTAAGCATTTTTTAACCCCCAAATCGGTCTTGGAGATTCAGACGATCCTCGGTTCCGATATCTTAATGCCTTTAGACGAATGTGTCGCTTATCCTTGCACAAAGAAAGAGGCTCAAAAGGCGGTGGAGCGCTCCGGCCGATGGGCTAAAGAGAGCAAAAAGATCGTTTCGAGTGATGACTGGAAAGGGGGAACTCTCTTTGGCATAGTCCAAGGTGGAACTTACCTTGATCTGCGCAAACAATCGGCTAAGGAGATCGCGGAGATCGATTTCCCCGGTTATGCGATTGGTGGTTTATCTGTCGGTGAACCGCAAAAAGAGATGTTGGAGATGCTCGATGTGGTGACCGATATTCTGCCGGATGAAGCTCCGAGACATTTGCTCGGAGTAGGGTATGCTTCGGATATTTTGGGGGCGGTGAAACTGGGAGCAGATATCTTCGATTGTGTTATTCCGACCCGTTTAGCCCGTCACGGTTCTTTTTTAACTTATGAAGGGAAGACTAGCATCCGTTTAGCAAAATTTGAAAAAGACTTTTCCCCGATCGATCCCGAGTGTGATTGTTACGCCTGTCAAAACTTTTCTAAAGCATATATTCGCCATCTCTTTTGGGCGCGAGAGATTTTGGCGATGCAGCTTTTGACTATGCATAATATTCGATTTTTTATGAGGATGCTGGAGAAAGTTAGGAAGGAAATCATTCTCGAATAATGCCCTCACCCCCGACCCCTCTCCCTGGGGGAGAGGGGAGCGGCTGGCCCTGGGATGGTAGAACGAAAAGAATAACTTTTCCCTCTCCCTCTGGGACCTGCCTGCCGGCAGGCAGGGAGGGACGGATGGGAAAATGCTAACAATTGAGAATAACCGGGTGAGGGTGCTTGAAATCTACAATACACTCCTCAAACACTTCGGGCCCCAGCACTGGTGGCCCGGCGACACACCGTTTGAGGTCATGGTCGGTGCCATCCTGACGCAGAATACCAACTGGGGTAACGTGGAAAGAGCCATCCAGAACCTCAAAAACTTCAAACTTCTAACTTCCAAACAAATCCTAAATGCAAAAACTTCAAAA
>JBDRIF010000030.1:0-3174 GCA_043816125.1 bacterium | reverse complement strand
ATCGTTAAACCGTGAAACTATGATCCCAACCTTAACCTTACTAGCGTCCAGATTTCCTTCTATTACTTTTACCATTCGAAACACCTCCAGGCAATATATGCCCCATTTTCTGCGACTTCGTACTCAAATATTTTTTGTTATGCTTATTGGCTTCTATCGACAGAGGGACCCGTTCGACAATCTTTAAGCCATAACCACCTAAACCGATAACTTTTTGAGGATTATTTGTTAACAAGCGGATGGTGGATAAACCGAGATCAACCAGGATCTGGGCCCCAACACCGTAATCCCTCAAGTCATCAGGATACCCTAAATCTTCGTTCGCTTCAACTGTATCCCGCCCCTTATCCTGCAAAGCATAGGCCCGGAGCTTGTCTTTGAGGCCGATCCCCCGCCCCTCCTGCCTCATATATAGTAACACCCCTTGCCCGGCAAACTCGATCTTCTCCATCGCCCGGGCCAGTTGTTCGCCACAATCACAGCGACACGAACCAAAAACATCTCCAGTTAAACATTCTGAATGGACCCGCACTAAAATATCTTTTGCCTTGTTAACTTTCCCCTTAACCAGAGCGATATGCAGATCCCCTGTCAAAAGATCTTCATAACTATGAGAAATAAATTCGCCGTGTTTGGTCGGCAGCCTAACTGTCGAGATTTTTTTGATCAACTGCTCTTTTTTCATCCGATAAGAGATCAAATCGGCAATAGATATAATTTTTAACTTGTGGATTTTGGCAAACTCGACTAATTCGGGGAGCCTCGCCATCCGACCGGCCTGATTAATGATTTCACAGATAATTGCCGCCGGATAAAGACCGGCCAGCCGGGCTAGATCAACACTCGCTTCGGTGTGTCCGGCCCGTTTTAAAACGCCCCCTTCTACTACACGTAAAGGAAAAACATGGCCCGGTTTAACTAGATCATCTTTTCCAGCCTTCGGATTGATCAAAACTTCGATAGTTTTGGCCCGATCGGAGGGAGAGATCCCGGTTGTGACCCCATGTTGAGGGGCCGCGTCGACAGAAACAGTAAAAGCAGTTTGCATCGATTCCCGATTTCGTTCCACCATTTGCGGAATATCAAGTTCGGTCAACCGTTCTTCTGTAATAGGAACACAAACAAGCCCTTTGCCATGCGTGATCATGAAATTAACGGCCTCGGGAGTAACTTTTTCCGCGGCCATCACCAGATCCCCTTCGTTCTCCCGCTCCTTATCATCGACAACGATAATAATTTTGCCGTTGCGAAAGTCATCGATCGCTTCTTCGATTTTATTCAGTTTGAAGTTCATTAGTTTTCGATCCAACCCATGGGGAGATAACCGACACGGGGGATAAGATCTTCGGTGATATCATGACTGGCTTCGGTTTTTAAATGGCGTTCAATGTATTTGGAGAGGAGATCGACTTCGATATTAACCCGGTCGCCAATTTTTCGCTGACCTAAGGTAGTGATTTTTGCGGTATGAGGGATAACCGAGATTACCAGCATGCTTTGGCGAAAATCGGCAATGGTCAGGCTGATCCCATCGATAGTTATCGATCCTTTGGGGGCCAGATAAGGCAAGAGCCGGCTCGGAACAGAGATAAAAAACTCAAACCCTTTATCGCGGGGAATTTTGCGGCGGATCTCGCCGACTTCATCAACATGACCCGAGACCATATGGCCGCCGATCCGGGCAGTAGCTAATAGTGCTCTTTCCAGATTTACTTTATCACCGACCTTAAGATCGTTGAACGTCGATTTTCTTAAAGTTTCCGTCGATAGATCGAATTCAAGCTGATTCTTTCTGATGTTTACCACGGTCAGACATATTCCGTTGACGGCAATGCTGTCGCCAATTTTGGTATCTTTATGGATATTTACTGCCGCAACCACAAGTTTCCCCGACTGGTTAGCCCGCTGAAGTGAAGCAATAGTCCCAATTTCTTCAATAATTCCGGTGAACATTGTTTAATTATAGCAAATAATAGCTACAAAAAAAAGAGGAGAGAAAAACTATTTTCTCCCCTCTTAATTTGACATTAATCAGAACAACAGTTAAGGCATTGAGCTTTTCCTGATGATTTTCCCACTGTTCCCAACCACATAGAAATAAGGACCAAACGGTACAATATCGTACAGGTCTTCGCTGGTATTACTTGTTTCCGCAACCCAACTAGTCCCTCCATTGCTTGTCCCCAGGATAGTACCATCATCGCCAACAATGTAGCCAACATTGACACTCGTAAAGAAAACGCCCCTCAGATTTGCGCTCGTACCGCTTGAAATCGGAACCCAATTAGCGCCAGCATCGGCTGACTTCAGAATTGTTCCGGTATCACCTACAGCGAACACAGTAGTGGTTCCGCCAATAAATATTACCCCGTTTAGATCTTCGTCTGTCCCGCTGGTTCTGGAAGTTGCAGATCCCCCGACAAGTGATATGATAGTCCCATTGGCGCCAACAACAACAGCAACCCCTCCAGCCCCAGCAATATTTCGGAGGGACTGTCCTGAACCACTCGCCAACGAAGACCAGACAGAGAAACTTGGGCCGGCTGCAATTCTGATCATCCCTCCCTCTCCAACAGCAATCTGTGAATTCCCGCCCGCCATATATGCATTAAGATTTGTTGCTCCGGCGCCAACATCTATTGTGGCCCAACTTGCACCGGCATTATTGGTTTTACGTACCAAACCACCGGCACCTGTTACTTCAACTGTCGGTCCTTGAACTTTTACATCAGTCAGATTAGTTACAACTCCACTGGTTAAGGCACTCCAGTCACTGCCATTCGCAGAACTGATAATTACCCCACCATCCCCGACTGCATAAACATTTGAACCGGTAGATGAGGCAACCCCCCGCAAATTGGCCGAAGTATTACTGGTAACGTTTACCCAGGATTGACTTGGTAAAGTGGTCGACGGGCTCCCACCAGGATTGGTTGTAGTTGGAGATCCAGTCCAACCCGGAGGCGGTGTCCAGCCCGACGGCGGCACCCAGCCAGAGGGCTGCTGAAATCCTGATTCGTACTGTATATTACTCGGCGGAACAAAACCGGACTGGAAACCAACGCCTGAAGGCATGGTAAATCCGGACTGAAAGCCCACGCCTGTAGGCATGGTAAATCCAGACTGGAACCCAACACCTGTTGGCATCTCAAACCCTGATTTAAACCCGATGCC
>JBDRIF010000029.1:0-5272 GCA_043816125.1 bacterium | reverse complement strand
TACTACCACCACGAATGGATCTGGTGGGGTGGCAACAAGCACAACCACTAGTACTACTTCAGCTCCGCTCTTTAATGTTTCGGGAGCAGTGGCGATTGCCAGTGCCAGTAATTCCTCTTTGAGCAGTGCCGGTTTATCTGCCATGGGGATCAAGGTCTCCGATACCGATGCCAATGACCTGATGAAATTGACGGAAAACGGGAGCTTGGAATCGATTCTCAATATTCAAAATGGATATTACCCAAATATTACGGTAATTGAAGTTGCGCCGGACGGGACTCTTTATGTCGGTTTTAGTTCGCAAATCTATGATTACAGCAGTTATAATTATTCGGCTCAAGGGGCTTTCTTCCGGATCTTTCCGAGCGGGACATATGAGGTTGTTGACGCAGATATCGATGCGATATATACCTGGTATTCATATGCTCAGAATGGAGAATTGCCGGTTAAACAAGTTCAGTTCGATGACGCAGGGAATGTCTATTATCTTGGTTATTCCAACGATACTTATGCTAGAGTCCTGAAGAAAAAAGCTCCGGATGGGACGATTACCCGGATCGGCAACGACAATATGTATGTCAGAGACTTTGTTGTTTGTCCGAACGGGACGGTCCTCTTTCACGGTTCCAGCTCCAGTAGTTATTCAGTTGAATGGTTAAGGGTTATTAATCCTGATAGTTCCGTAAAGAATGTCTTTTACAATGATGGGACTTATGGTTGGTTGAGAGCCTATTTTAAAGATGTCAATAATAATGTCATCTTAGTCGGTTCGAATCTGGTTTTGCTTGACGAAGATCTAAACGAAAAGACATATAAGGGGATTATTCGTATCCCCTTGACCGATGGGGTACCCGGAACACCGGAAGCCCTCTATGATGACTATAATATGTATAATGACTCATATTCGACGATTGGTTCTCAATTAAACTACGGTTATTGGGACCCGCAGGAGAGCGAAACGTTACAGTTTTTTTCCAAGCAGAGTTATTCCACTGTTAATCCGATCTCTTTGGAGGCAGGAGTGACAGAGGACGATGTAAAGGAGTTTATTAGAAACAAATTTCAAAGCTTTACCAGCGACACTCTGGACAATATTACTTTTGAGGGGATGGCAACAACTGAAAGTTGGGTCAGTTCCGACTGGCTAGACAGTGTTGTTAACGCAAACATTCAAGGGACAACCTGGGCTCAATGGCGCACAGCCAACGGTTTGGATGGGGTTGATTTTGCCTCTGCCGCCCAGCTTTTGTTTGCCGATAGCGGAGCTGTTTATGCTGTGATCGATCTTGATAACTGGGGCTCGGTTAGCAAAGGAGACCGATTGTATCGAATTATTGATGAAACCGGCGAGCCTTCCATCGAAGCCTTTCCGCAGCACTCCAGCTTTAAGTCGATAAGTCGTATTAGGCTGTATGGTGATTATGCGATTTACTCTAGTAGCAAGCTTGGATATTACAAGATTTACCGGCTTGACCTGACAGATAATAGCTTGTCCCCTGTTGACATGATTCCGGATTACAGTGATGTAGAGATATACAGCTTTAGTTATAATCCGGTCAACCAGATGTTGATGTTTGATGTTTACGATCTAAGCAACAACACTTCTTATTTGGCACAGCAGGAAATAACTGAAACCGAAGTCGCTTCGCTTGTTGAAGGAGAGGGTAATCGTCTGATAGACGTTGTCCCGTTTGAGGCCGATGAGGAAACTTCGACAACCACCACAACTTTGGCTGAAGATACTGTTTCAACGACCACCACTACTTCTGGTGACGGAGAGACGACAACGACGACGGTAATTGCGGTTTCCGGTCAGTAAATAGTGGTCGCAGGTTGGACCAGGTCCGAGGCCCAGGCTTTTGATTGCCAAGCGCAAGAAAAGCTGGGCCTTTCTTCTTTGATCCTCATGGAAAATGCCGGACGCTCGGTGGCTGAAATAGCCATAACAATGGGAAAGTCATTTGCCGTTGTTTGTGGCGTAGGTAACAATGGTGGTGATGGGTTGGTAGCGGCCCGACACCTCTTAAATGCCGGCTGTAAAGTTCAAGTCTTTTTAATCGGTGATCCTCAAAAGTTAAAGCCCGATCCAAAAATTAATTACTCTATTCTGCAGAAAATGGGACAGAAGATCGAAACGGATTTGCCACAACAAATTGAGGCCGATCTAATTGTTGATGCTATTTTTGGCATTGGCTTGGAGACAGAGGTCAGAGCATCAGAGCAGCAGATTATCAGAGCAATTAACAAAAGCGGGAAGCCTGTTCTGGCTGTTGATATCCCCTCTGGTTTAGATGTTGATACCGGAGAGGTTCTGGGGGTGGCGATCAAAGCGACTAAAACAGTCACTTTTCTTGCGCCTAAAATTGGTTTTGCTCTAGCCCAGGGGCCGGAATATTGCGGTGAAGTCATTGTCAGGGATATCGGGATCACAGATTAGCATGGTAGAATTAGCCTATGAGTCAGATCCTCATTATTGAAGACGAAGAAGATATTGTCGAAGCCCTCGCTTATAATCTGATCAAAGAAAATTACAAAATCCTCAAAGCTTATGATGGCCAAGCCGGTTTAAGGCTGGCCAGGGCCAGAATCCCTGATCTTATCCTCCTTGATCTGATGCTCCCTGGGATTGACGGGATTGATGTTTGTAAACAAATTAAACAAGACCAAAAAACAAAACACATTCCAATAATTATGTTGACCGCAAAGAGTGGAGAAGTTGATAAAGTTCTCGGTTTGGAACTTGGGGCTGACGATTATGTCACCAAACCGTTCAGTGTACGGGAATTAATTGCCCGGATTAAAACGGTATTAAAACGAAGCAATAAGTCTGAACCTTCCACTTCTGCGATTATTAGATATCCTCAGCTGGAAATTGATCCGGAAAAACATCAGGTAAAATCAGGGGAGAAAGCGGTTGATTTAACCGCCAAGGAATTTGCGCTGCTGAAGATATTAGCTGAGAATAAGGAAAAGGTTTTTTCCCGCGAAAAGCTCCTCGACCTGGTTTGGGGGATTGAGGTGGCGATCGAAACGAGGACCGTTGATGTCCATATGCGGAATTTGCGGGAGAAACTCGGCAAAGCCGGTAAGTACTTAAAAACCTTGCGTGGCGTCGGGTATAAGTTTTCAATATGATCATGGATGATAAAGATAAATACCGTTCGGAGTTTGTAGCAAATGTCTCTCACGAGTTAAAAACACCTTTAACAGCTATTCGTAGCTACGTGGAAACACTCCTGAATGGCGCGATAGATGATAAAGAAAATAATCTAAAGTTTTTGCAAAAGATCGAAGAAAATGCCATTAATCTGCAAAGCTTGATCGATGATATTTTGGAGATTTCTAAGCTGGAGACCGGACAGACCACTGAGGCTTTTGCTGAAATTGATCTCTGTCAGGTTGTCGGGAGAGCCATAGAGACGATTTCTAACAAAGCGAAGAAAAAAGGGGTGGTAATTGAAACGATCCCCCCTAAAGAGAAGCTGTTGATAAAGGGGAAAGAAGAATTGGTTTATCGGGCGGTTTTGAACTTATTGGACAATGCTGTTAATTATACTAATGAGTGGGGGAAAGTTATTTTGAGTTGTACCAGAGAGGCGGGCAGTATAAAGATCATTGTCCAAGATACCGGGGTGGGGATACCGGCCGAACATTTAGAGCGGATTTTTGAGCGATTCTTTCGTGTCGACAAGGCCCGTTCCCGATTATATGGCGGAACCGGCTTGGGTCTGGCGATAGTCAAACATGCGATGAATGTCCACCAGGGGAGTGTGCAGGTTGAGAGTGAGGTCGGTAAAGGATCAAAATTTACCTTAACGTTCCCGTCTTAAGATTTTACCCCTTCTTTACATTGGATTCCTTATAACTTCATAGTCCCGGCGCATAATTACCATTGAAATTAATGTTTTGGAGGTAATTATGAACAGTTCAGTATTTTTTGGGGTCTTGGGTGGGCTCGGTATGTTTCTCTATGGAATGAAGGTCATGTCGGATGGGCTGCAAAAGGTGGCCGGACGCAGCTTACGCAAGATCCTGGAGCTCTTAACAAAAAATACTTTGGCCGGGGTGGCCGTCGGTGCCGGTGTGACAGCAATTATCCAGAGCTCTTCCGCTACCACGGTAATGTTGATCGGCTTTGTGCAGGCCGGTTTAATGACTCTCAAGCAATCAATCGGCATTGTCTTGGGTGCTAATATTGGAACGACCATTACAGCGCAGATAATCGCTTTTAAGGTGCAGAAATATGCTTTGCCGATCCTGGGTATCGGTTTTTTTCTCAATTTCTTCGTGCCGCGAAAGAATGTGAAGTATTTTGGGCAGATAATGCTTGGCTTCGGTCTCCTTTTTTATGGACTCTCGATTATGACCGATGTTTTTGTTCCGTTAAAACATGATCCGGCGTTTCACCAGCTTTTTGTCACTTTCAGTCATAATCACTTTCTGGCTTTATTAACTGGAATGATCTTAACCATGATTGTGCAAAGCAGTTCAGCGACAGTAGGTATTACGATGGCGTTAGCCGGGGTGGGGGCACTTGATTTTACTACTGCTTTTGCGGTTGTGCTGGGGGATAATATAGGCACAACCATAACCGCCCAGTTAGCGGCTCTCGGTTCTAACATCACGGCCAAGCGGACTGCCTGGGCGCATACCATGTTTAACGTAATTGGCGCAGCCTATATGATGGTGTTGTTGAACGTAAAGATAGCCGGCCAGCCGATTTTTCTATACTTTATCGATAAAGTAACTCCTGGCAATGTATGGGTCGGCACAAATATTGAACGCCACGTAGCCAATGCTCATTCCTTCTTCAATATTTTTAACTGTCTGGTTTTTATTCCTCTGGCCGGAGTGATTGCTTTTGTGGTGACGAAGATGATCCCGGGCGAAGTTGAGGTCATTGAGCATGAGACAAAGCATTTGGATGCCAGGATGATCATTACTCCGGATATTGCCGTCGGCCAGGCGAAAAAAGAGATCGGCCGGATGTTTGTTTATGCCAAAGAGGAGATCGATCTGGCGATGCGTTCGGTTTTTATCGAGAAGCACCGCGATCGAGCCAAGGTTTTTGAAAGTATTAAAAGGAGAGAAGAGGTGGTTAACCATCTCGAAAATGAGATCGCTAATTTTTTGATCAAGATCGATCAGCAATCAATTACCGAAGAGTTGGCGACAACCACTGCCGGCTACTTGCACCTAATTCATGATATTGAAAGGATCGGGGATATCGCGGAAAATATTATGGATCTGGTTGTCCTCAAGGACGAAGAAA
>JBDRIF010000028.1:0-11746 GCA_043816125.1 bacterium | reverse complement strand
TTACCTGGGGCTGTAGCTCAGTTGGGAGAGCGCGTCGTTCGCAACGACGAGGCCGTCGGTTCGATCCCGATCAGCTCCATTTTATTTATCCTGCAGAACCGCAATCCCCGGCAGAATTTTCCCTTCAAGAAACTCCAAAGAAGCCCCGCCACCGGTAGAGATATGCGACATTTTGTCGGTTAAGCCAGCTTTTTTGACCGCGGAGACAGAATCACCGCCGCCAATAATTGAAATTGCCCCATTCTTCTCCGTAGCTTCTGCCACTGCTTTGGCGATCTCAATTGTTCCGTTAGCAAACTTATCCATTTCAAAAACACCCATCGGACCGTTCCAGATAATTGTCTTGGCATCGGAAATGGCATACTTAAACTTCTTGACCGTATCAGGACCGATATCCATCCCCTGCCACCCCTCGGGGATAGTTGTCCTAGGCACAACCTGAACATTGGCATCAGGAGCAAATTTGTCGGCCACTACGTGATCTATCGGCAGTAAGAAAGGGACCTCTTCATCGATCGCACTCTTCAAAATCTCCTTGGCATCTTTGATCAGGTCTTGTTCCATGATCGACTTACCGACAGCAACCCCGCGGGCTTTGAAGAAAGTATAAGCCATCCCGCCGCCAATAATTAAAGTATCCACCTTGGTCAGTAATGATTTTAAGACTTCTAATTTACCGGATATCTTTGCCCCGCCAATGATCGCTACAAAAGGACGTTTTGGTTCGGTCAAAGCCCCTTCGAGGAATTTTAATTCTTTCTCAATGAGGAAACCGGCATAAGCAGGTAGAAGATGAGCGATCCCTTCGGTCGAAGCATGAGCACGATGGACTGTCCCAAAAGCGTCAGAAACGTAGATATCGGCTAATGAAGCCAATTGTTTGGCAAACTCGGGATCATTCTTGGTCTCTTCTTTGTGAAAGCGAAGGTTTTCCAAGAGCAGAACCTCACCTTCCTTCAACTTCTCCACCAGCTGCCCAACCTCAACCCCCACACAATCCGTCGCCATCAGAACCGGCTTACTTAATAATTCAGCCAAACGTTTTTGGACCGGAGCCAAGGACATCTCTTTAATAACTTCGCCCTTTGGCCGGCCAAGATGAGAAGCGAGAACCAGACGCGCCCCCTTCTCTATTAAATAATTAATAGTCGGTAGAGCGGCTTGGATCCGTTTGTCGGAGGTAATATTTTGTTTGTCGTCCAAAGGGACATTAAAGTCACAGCGGACAAAAACGCGTTTCCCATTTAATTCCTTAACAGGAATATCTGCAACTGTTTTCTTGGCCATTACAACTATCCCTTAGAGGCGATAAGTTTCAATAGATCGACAACTCGGCAAGAATAACCCCATTCATTGTCATACCAGGAGACGATCTTGAAGAATCTCTTTTCTCCCTTTAGGTTATTTTGCAGAGTAGCCAATGAATCGTAAATTGAAGAGCGGTTGTCATGGATAAAATCGGTGGAGACAACTTCTTCATCAGAAACACCAAGAATCCCCTTAAGATAAGTTTTTGAAGCAGCTTTTAGCTTGGCGTCAATTTCTTCAATCGAAGTATCTTTCTCGGTCCGGAAAGTTAAGTCGACCACTGAGACGTCTGCCGTCGGAATACGGAAAGCCATGCCGGTCAGTTTTCCTTTGGTTACAGGGAGAACTTCGCCGACCGCTTTAGCCGCGCCGGTGCTTGAAGGGATAATGTTAATTGAAGCAGCTCTGCCACCACGCCAGTCTTTTTTCGACGGACCGTCGACAGTCTTTTGAGTTGCAGTCATTGCGTGGATCGTGGTCATCAGGCCGGTTTCGATCCCAAAACCTTCTTTGAGAATAACGTGCACAACCGGAGCTAAGCAGTTGGTGGTACAAGAAGCGTTGGAAACGACATTATGTTCAGCGGCGTTATATTCGTTATCGTTTACACCCATAACCAGGGTCTTGACGCCACCTTTTCCAGGGGCAGAGATAATTACTTTCTTGGCACCAGCAGCGATATGGCCTTTGGCTTTTTCCAGATCGGTAAATAAGCCGGTCGATTCGATCACGTACTCGACACCGAGAGCTTTCCAGGGGAGTTGTGACGGCTCTTTGGTCGCCATGACACATTTGATTTTATTTCCGTTAACATCCAAGACATCGTCAGCGGCTGCCGAAACCTTGCCGTTGAATCGACCATGAACTGAATCGTATTTCATCTGGTAAGCAAAATAATTAGCGTCGGTAGAAATATCTACGACCGCCACAACCTCGATCTCGGTCCCCAAAACTCCCTTTTCCACCATCGCACTTAACACTTGTCGCCCGATTCGCCCGAAACCATTTATCCCAACTTTAATCTTAGCCATTTTTTTCCTCCTAAATTAATTACTTTTTACCAACAGAAATTGAATTATAACACTAATCAAAAAACCCCGCAACACACAAGTTTTGCTCGATTTTATGCGATATACACTGTATATTGGAGAGCCATTACAAGGGCCGGGAGATTATCAATGAGAATGACCAGAGGCAGAGTTATTTTAGCCACAATTTTTGCGGCGGCCCTTAGTTTGCCTTTTATGTGTAATAAAAACAAAGTTCCACAAACTAAGAAACAAGTTGCCCCCGTCACCTCATCTGAATCCGCAGTTTCTCCCAATCATGTTTCAACAGAAAAAAACCATCCTCTACGCCAAGCAATTAAAACAATTCAACCTCCTTCAGACCCAGAAAAAGACATCCCAAGCCGCGAACCAATAAAACGCATTCCTTTTCAGCGGACAAGAACATCTTTTGAAGCGCAAGGCAATTCACCGGCTGATGTAGAAGGTTATGATTACCAAGGGTACTGGGTAACAGAAGTTAAAGATCGCAACAGTTTGCAAGGATACCTGGGCCTGTATGATGTCCCCCACCCTGAGGCTTGTGAGTTTTATACAACAGGAAAAGAGCTGACAATCGGCTACTTGGAAGGACTGTATGATCCGACCGGAGATCTTGTGGCTTATAGAAAGAGGGGGACAATGTCCAGCACCTTCCTGGATCTTGCCGGTAACAAACTGGAGATCAGAGAAGCAGGATATTGGAATGAAGGATTAATTCTGTACAACGCCGAAGGCTGGCCGTTTGCCTCGTTCGATTTTGAATCAGGTAATTATTTAACATTGGCTGAAACCCCTGAAGAGAGAAAAGTCGTCTGGCAAACAAACCCCCGAACGATCTTTCTCCCTGTCTACCCAAGCTATAACGAAAAACTATTTGCCGACCCAGACATTGCCAGGACCTACATGCCTAACCCCTTTATTGAAGAGACCGCGACAGCTTATCTCGAAATTCCGAGAGCGGAGATCGAAGATTTTTGCCACGCTTTATTACGCTCCTTAGGAAAGATGTAAATAATTCTGTTAGTGATGTTATAATTCCCCCATGGACGACAACCTGGCCTGGAAAATTATTTTTATCGGCACCACGTTCTCCTTGATTATTTTAGGCGTCGCTTACTACTTTATCTCCCCCCAAGAGTCCGAATACTTTTCCGAAGAAAAGATGGAGAAGATAGCCGAGTTTAAAAACACCCGAGTCTCCGGCCGCAAAGAGGGAAAAAAGAGCTGGGTCCTCCAGGCCAAATACGGCTGGACAGACAACAAGAATGAAGTCACTTCCCTGTATGACGTAACTCAAGGGGAGATATATAAAGACGAGACACTGGTCGTCAAAAAACTGAACGCCCCATTCGCCAAAGTCTACCGCCGTTCGGAAATTGTAGAGGCCTATGCCTTTCCCGAGGGCCAAGAACCAAAGGGGAAACGGCAACTAACAGGCTATCTCAACCTAGGAAAAATAGCCAACCCACAAAACCCCAGAAACGACGAGTTGACCAGATTGGTCGCCAATTATCTTAAATATTTTCCCAAAGAAAAAAAGACCGAGATCAAAGGAAAGGTCGAAATGCATAAGAAGGACAGCTCTATCTATGCCGAAGAAATTAATGTTGATAACGACAAAAATATCGCCTACATCAAGAACAATATTCGATTGGTCCGTACCGACGGAATCTTGTACACCGAGAGCCTAGTTTATGACAGCAAACAGGAAAAACTCAAGGCCGACGGAAATGTCACGATTAATATTGAAGAGAACGAGATCAAAACAAAAGTTAAAGCCGATAACGCTAATTTTTCAACCGACGTAAGCAAGCGGATGTTCTTTTCGGGCCACGTTAGGACCAGCCAGGGAAAAAAACTGGCGGTTGCCGACGCGGCTGTTTATTTTCAAGGGAGAAAAGAACTCGATCTAATGGGGAACGCAAAAGCGATCTTTGAAAAAGCCGAGGTTATCTTAAAAGATAAAACTGTCGACAAACTTAGAAACAAAGAGGCCAAAGAGATGATGCGCGAAAAAACCATCCTGACTTCCAATCGACTGATCATTTCGACCTGGACAGGAGATGCAACCGCCATCGGCTCGGTCGAAGTGACCCAGCAGAACAAAGAAGCCAGGGCCGAAGAAGCTGTCTATGATGACGAAAAAGAGATAATCACTCTAACTGGGAATGCTTTTATGAAAAAGGAGAGCTCAAGTACCGAGGTCGAATGGGTTCAGGCTAAGAAGATAATCGTTTCGGTCAAAGACGAAACGTTCGAAGCCGAGGGCCAGGTTGAGGCGAAGATCAAAATATAAGTTTCTCCCGTCGCATCGCGATATTCTGGAGAATTCCCAAAGCAATCAAATTCATCAATAACGACGAACCCCCGAAGCTAACAAAGGGTAACGGCATCCCTACAACTGGCAATAAACCGAGAACCATCCCCACATTGGCAAAAACATGAAACGCGGTCATAACGGCAATCCCAGCCGCCAATAACGACCCAAACCGGTCGGGAGAATTGGCAGCAATGGTGAAAGCCCGCCAGATAATTATCCCGAACAACCCCAACACCAATACCGCGCCAAGAAATCCGAACTCCTCCCCAACCACAGAAAAAATAAAGTCAGAATGCTGTTCCGGAATAAATTGTAGCTGGGTCTGCGTCCCATGCAAAAATCCTTTACCAAAAAAGCCGCCGCTGCCGATGGCAATTTTCGATTGCAAACTATGATACCCTGCCCCGTACGGATCGAGCCCGGGATTGAGAAAAGAGAGGATCCTGTTTTGCTGATACGGTTTTAACATCGACCAGATAAAGGGGATTGCGATCCCGACAGAAATATTCACCCCCAAGATCAAAAGCCAATCTCGAACCAACGCCCGCGATAAAAAGAGAGTCACAACAACGGCAAATAAATAGATAAACCAGAGAAATAGCAACGGCCGAAAAGCGATTGAGAGGACCGGTGTCGTTAATAGAAGCAACAGACGGGTGGATGAATTTGTAACGGATAAGAGACCGATCAAGATTACAATAAAAACCAACGCTGTCCCTAGATCGGGTTGTTTAAAGATCAATAAAAATGGCAACCCAGCCATGATGAGCAGTAATATATTTTGACTCAATGAAGTTAACAGCTCCCGCTTGGCAAAAAACGCGGCCAGCGTGATGACAAAAAATATTTTGGCCAGCTCCGAAGGCTGAAAGGACATTGGCCCCAACTGCAGCCAGCGTTGAGCCGAACCTGCCCCACCCCGGATAAAGAGGACGGCGAATAGCATTAGTAACATAATAGTGTAGAGAGGGATAGCAAACTTTTTAAGATGTTTGTAATCAAAATAAGTAAAAGCCACCAAGCCGACCAAGCCGACCAGCAGGGAAAATAGCTGTTTCTTAACAAAGAGCAAGGCATCGGCTCCAACCTTGGCCTGCATGGAGAAGGTACAACTGAAGATGGCAAAAAAGCTGATCATCAGGAGCAGCCCTACAGCCGACCAGAGGAGATGATCTGAAATCTTAAGCATGCGAAAATTTATCACTGCGCCAACTCTATCGCCCTTAACATCCCTTTGGCCTTGTTAAGGGTCTCTTCATATTCTTTGGCCGGAATAGAATCGGCCACGATCCCCGCTCCAACCTGTACATAGGCTTTATTATTCTTAACCAGAACAGTTCTAATAATAATTCCGGTATCCATATTGCCAAAATAATCAAAGTATCCGACCGCCCCGGCATACGGACCACGTTTGACGTTTTCCAACTCATCTATGATCTCCATCGCCCTGACTTTGGGGGCCCCACTGACTGTCCCCGCCGGAAAAGAAGCCGCCATCAAATCAAAAGCGTCGCTCCCCTCACGGATCTTCCCCCTGACATTACTGACAATATGCATCACATGTGAATATCGTTCGATCACCATCAACTCGTTGGTCTCCACACTCCCATACTCGCAAACCCGCCCCAGATCATTGCGGGCTAAGTCAACCAACATCAGATGCTCGGCCCGTTCTTTTTCATCCGCCAACAATTCTTGCGCCAAAGCTTCATCCTCAACTTTGTCTTTTCCTCTTCGTCTTGTTCCTGCTATCGGTCGAATGGTTGCTTCACCATCCTCTAGGCGAACCATAACTTCGGGAGACGAACCGGCCAGTTTAATATCACCAAACTTCAGATAGAACATATACGGCGAAGGATTGATCATTCGCAAAACACGATAGATGTCGAAAGGATCTTTCTTAAATGTTGTTTCCAACCTCTGGGCAGGAACCCCCTGGATAATATCTCCCGCTTTGATGTACTCTTTCATTTTGTTAACGACTTGTTCGTAATCGTTTTGCGTCATGTTCGACTTAAATTCCGGCTCTTTGATCTCTTTATCAACGTTTAACTCTTTGAACTTTACCGACTTACTCAGTCTTTTCTCTATCTCACTGATCTGTTTAACTGCTTTGTCGTAGGCTTTGGCAGGATCCCCTTCAACATGGGCATTGGCAATAATAATGATCTTATTTTTGACATGGTCAAAAGCGAGAATATTATCAGTCAATAAAAGATTAATTGTCGGAACATTAAGATCGTCGGAATTACTGTCCGGGATTCTCTCAAACTGTCGAACAACATCGTAACTTAATAAACCAACTAATCCCCCATGAAAACGTGGTAAGCCTGGGATAACTACCGGCTGATATTTGCTCATAATCTTTTTCAGCTCGAAAAAGTTTTGAGTTGTAACCAGCGATTTTTTGCTCCCGGCACCGAGGAAGGAATATCTGGCTATCTTTTCGCCCCCTTCGATTGATTCCAGAAGAAAGGAATAGTCGGTTTCTATCTTTTTAAAAGCAGAAACGGGTGTCTCCTGATCGGCGGAAATTTCCTTATAGACAGGGATGAGATTTCCCTGCTTAGCTAAATTAATAAAATCTTGTTTTGTCGGTTTAATCATATCCTCATCCCAGTTTATTCCTAATTGCCTGCATTATCTTTTCCGCCCTTCTCCATTTTCATGGAGAAGGGTTCAAAGTTCCCTATCGGCTGTTTATCCCCTCTCCCCCTGGGAGAGGGGATTATAGGGGTGAGGGCTAAGACTCCCTCTCAACCACAAACCCTACAATCCTTCGTAACTCTTCCGCTTTTCTGCCAAAGATTTTCAAAGCGGCCAGTGCTTTAGCTTGTTCTTGTCTGGCCAAGATCTTCGACTTCTCCAACCCGACAATATTAGGAAACCCTTTCCCCTTATCAGCCAGGACCGGTTTCCCCAGTTTTTTTTGGCTCGAAGTTACATCAAGTATATCATCGGCGATCTGGAAGGCCAGGCCGAGATGCTCGGCATAATTTGTCAAAGCCTGAATTTGCTTTTTTGAAGCCTTCAGTTGAATGGCAGAAGCCCGAACACAAGCTTTAAGTAACGCCGCGGTTTTATTTAAATGGATCTTTTTGAGAGCAGGCAGAGATATTTTCTTCCCTTCCGATTCGATATCCTGAACCTGCCCTATTACCACCTGCATCAACGCCTGACTGACCTCGGTCACCACCTGGGGATTACCAGTTTTAGCCAAAACTTCAAAAGCTAACGTATTAAGGGCATCACCGGCCAAGACGGCGGTCGCTTCGTCAAATTTCTTATGGCAGGAGAGTTTTCCGCGGCGATAATCGCTGTTATCCATCGCCGGCAAATCATCATGGATCAGAGTAAAAGTGTGGATCATTTCGATCGCTGCCGCGATCGGTAAAACTTGTTGGGGACTTTTACCCAACGCTGTGGCAGTGGCGAAACACAATTGCGGGCGAAAACGTTTCCCTCCGGCAAACAGAGAATAGCGCATCGCTTTCCCCAATTTACCCTGATACTGCTTAAGTGCGGACTGTAATGCCGTTTCGAGCAAGGTAATCCTTTATCTCCTTTACGGTTAGTTCCTTGTAGTGAAGCAGAGAAGCAAGTAGCGCCGCATCAGCGTTCCCCCGAGTAAAAGCATCAAACATGTGTTCAAGTTTTCCCGCTCCACCAGAGGCAATCACAGGAATCTTAACCGCATCGGCAATCGCTTTGGTCAATTCCAGATCATACCCGTCCTTTGTCCCGTCCCGATCCATGCTGGTCAGAAGAATTTCACCAGCGCCTAACTTTTCCGCTTTTACAGCCCACTCTACCGCGTCAATTCCTGTTGAGGTTCTCCCGCCATGTGTATAAACATCCCATTTCGTCCCTCGTCCTTCGTCCTTCGTCCTTCGTTTAGCGTCTATGGCCACAACAATACATTGTGAGCCAAACTTTTCCGCCCCTTGAGTAATCAGTCCAGGATTCTTAATGGCGGCAGTATTAACAGAGACTTTATCGGCACCAGCAGATAGAAGTTCACGCATTGTTTCAACGGTATTGATCCCACCACCAACGGTAAAAGGGATATAACATTTTTCCGCTGTTCGGCGGACAACATCTAGCATAATGTAGCGTTTATCAGAAGAAGCAGTGATATCGAGAAAAACTAATTCGTCGGCCCCTTCCTTATCATAATATTCAGCCAACTCAACCGGATCACCGGCATCTTTAAGGTTAACAAACTTCGTCCCCTTGACCACACGGCCTTCGGTGACATCTAAACAAGGTATGATTCTTTTGCCTAACATATGCTTCTATTATAAACCTTTTTGCTGATTATTTCCCTGCCCTCATCCCCGATTAAGTTAGGACTTCTCCCCTTCTCCCAGAGGGAGAAGGGGTTATGCCCATAATCACTTCACAAAGTACATCCCCCTCTCCCCCTGGGAGAGGGGGATCATAGGGGGTGAGGGAAAATTATTTCTTCACCAAATATTTGTCGATTTTATCAAGAGAAGTGTTAACCACATGCTTTTCAGTCAAACCCGCCTCTTTGATCAACTGGAGCGAATAGTCAAACCCGCCTAACATCGAGGAAAAGTGCGCGTCACTCCCTACCGCGATCAGGCCATCTTGTCGTTTGACTTCTTTAGCAAACGCCAAACAAGCTTCATAACTCCCCACCCGACTCTCCCGGGAACTATTATTTAACTCAATCGCCACGCCATGCTTTTTCGCCGCCGTCACAACAGCTTCAACATCGATCGGGAACATAGGATTGCCCGGGTGACCAAGAATGTTCACCTCCGGTTGTTTTGATAAAGCCTTGAGCAGAACTTCGGTATTTCTCTTTTTCGATTGGGGATCATAGCCGCAACGAGGATGCATTGAAAGGATAACAATTTCAAAAGCCGTAAACATCATCTTTTTAGTTGGAATATCCGTCTCTCCAGCGGCAGAGATCACATTAGCCTCGATCCCTCGATAGACCTTTACTCCTTTAATCTTTTCCGGAACCATCTTAAGATTGGAAAAATGATAATAATGTGGAGCACCAGGCATGTTGGGCCCATGATCGGTTAAGGCAAAAGCTTGCAGCCCAATCTCCGCCGCATAGGTGGCATATTCTTCAATTGTGGAATAAGCGTGACCGGAAGAGATGGAATGGACGTGGAGGTCGGCGACTAACTTCATCAGGCTTTTTCCATAATTTCGTCCGGAACATCAAAATTGGAATAGACATTTTGGACGTCGTCATAATCTTCAAGAATGCCGACCAGTTTGACCGCCTGCTCAGCTTGCGCCCCTTCCAACTGAACCGTTGTCGAAGGGATCATAGAAACTTCGGCAGACTCGGATTTATAACCTTTGGCCTTGAGGGCATCGCGGACCTTTTCAAAATCATCCGGGCTGGTTAATATCTCGATAGAATCATCTTCCTCAACAATATCTTCGGCCCCGGCCTCAATCGCAGCCATCCCCAATTGTTCACTATCCAAACCGGCCTTGTCAAAAACCAGAGAGCCCTTCTTTTTAAACATCCAGCCGACACAGCCGGCCGCCCCCATATTGCCACCATTCTTGGTAAAAAAAGAACGTATCTCGGAGACTGTCCGTTGAGAATTGTCGGTCATACATTCGACCATAATCGCCACACCCCCCGGCCCATACCCCTCATAAGTAACTTCTTCAATTTGAAAATCACCGCCACCGGTCGCTTTGGTGATCGCCCTTTCGACGTTATCGTTGGGCATATTTGCCTCTTTGGCTTTATCGATGGCGAGTCGTAGGCGGGGATTATTGGCCGGATCGGCCCCAGCTTGTTTGGCAGCAGAAGTTATTTCTCTGACTATCTTGGTATATACCTTCCCACGCGCCGAATCGGTCTTGGCTTTTTTATGCTTAATTGTTGACCATTTAGAATGTCCGGACATAAACCGATTTTAGCACAGAATTATTAGGCGAACAAGAAAGGCCTAAAAAGTCGAGCCCAATTCAAAATCGATATTTTCCAGAGCTGTCCCTTCAAATGTCACGGGGTCGCCAATCACAGCCCAATCACCATGTGCATATATCCCAGCCTTATCTCCTGCGGATCCAAAATCACCGCCACCAGCGTCCCACACCCCCGGCACTAATAAGCCTACCACATCATACGTCCCATTAGTAACACTTGAAAAGTCATAAGCCTTTGTCGCTTCCGAGGTTGCAATATCATACGTTGATGCCGCAACAGCCTGATCTCCAATAGTGTAAGGGTGATTAACCAACAGAACAATCAATGTCCCAAAAGCTGTCCCGGAAATTGTCCCGGAAATATCTGGAGTCCCGGCAATGATCTGATGCATTGTAAAATCAGCAGTTACAGCATTAGTAACTTCAATTGAAGAATATTCACCTATCGCTGCCGCTCCAGTCGCCTGGGGATTGCCGGCAGTCTCTATTGAGCCAGTCCCTGTCCAACCGTAACCACCAATCCAGTTCCCCGCAACTGGAGTTCCTCCCCCAATATTGTAATCAGCGGTATATACATAATAGTACCCAGAACTTTCTAACGTAAGAACATAACTGACTTGATTGTCACTAACGGAAAAACTCCCTCCATTTATGGGATCAGTATCATCCTCAAAATCAGGTTGGATCAGCAGGGTTAAAGTATCTTCGTCCCCGTAATAACCTGAGATAGTCCCAGAAATCTGCAGGATTGTTGACGTAGTTGTGCTTGTGGTGCTTGTTGTGGTTGTAGTTGTAGTGGTTGTCGTGGTAACTGCAATTGTAGTAGTTGTTGCAGAATCCGTGTTGACATTAGTGTTAACAGTACAACCAAAAATTACGAGCGCCAAAATCCCAATCAGAGAAAACAAAACTATTTTTTTCATTTTTTCCTCCTCGATCAATGTCAAAATTATACTCTAATCAATTAATTTATCAAGTGTTTTAGCATACATGTAGGAGCCACGTGATAATGTCCGGATTGAGCCACGTGATAATGTCCGGTTCGAGATAAATAAAAAGCCCTTTATTACGATAAAAAGTAAATGGAGGGCAAAATGAGAAAGGACATTATCACAATGAGCAGTAAAGAAGT
>JBDRIF010000027.1:0-5021 GCA_043816125.1 bacterium | reverse complement strand
GCCGCCTCAATTTTTGTCTTCATCCCACCTGTTCCTTGCTCGGTAGACGATAATCCTGCTGCTTTAATAACATCTTGGTCAATCTTGGTAATAGTCGGGACAACTTGACCATCCATCATAAAGCCGTCAACATCGGTCAACAGGATCAACAGGTCGGCGCCGATCAGCTTGGCAGTCAAAGCGGCCAGATTATCGTTGTCTCCGATCTTGATCTCCTCAACCGCGACGGCGTCGTTTTCATTAACGATCGGGATCGTTTTTTCTTTGAGCAGGGTGGCAAAGGTATGTTGGGCGTTGAGGCGCGAGCTTTTCTTCGTTATCGTCTCTTTGGTCAAGAGGACTTGCGCGGTGATAATGCCGAATTTTTCAAAAGCTTTATCATATTGCCGCATTAAGCGAGATTGCCCGACTGCTGCTGCCGCCTGTTTTTCGGGGATGGTCTTGGGTTTGCCAAGTTTCAGAGCCTCGGCTCCGCAGACAATCGCCCCTGAGCTGACTAAAACGATCTCTTTGTTATCTTTGATGAGAGAGGCAATTTCTGTGACTAAACGCTCTAAATTCTGGTGGTCTAACTTGCCTTGGGGTGTAGTTAATGATGAACTGCCGACTTTGATAACGATTTTATTGAACATGCTCTATTAAGCGGCTTGGGCGAGAATACTGACTTTTTTACCCGGCTCAAAAGTTACAAAACCTTCTTTTAAAGCAAAAAGGGTGTAATCTTTTCCCTGGCCGACATTTTGGCCGGGGTAGAAGCTGGAGCCGCGTTGTCTGATAATGATCGAGCCGGCTGTGACATACTGGCCGCCAGAGGCTTTAACGCCTAATCTTTGGGCTGCGCTTTCTCTGCCGTTGGTAGAAGAACCGCCCGCTTTTTTATGAGCCATGTTTCACCTCTTGAATTTCTACTCTGGTAAATCTCTGTCTGTGTCCTTTGGTCCGGTGATAATTAGTTTTGTTCTTGTATTTAATAGTGGTAACTTTTTTGTCTTGTCCGTCGGCAATTAAGACTTTGGCGGAGACTTTGGCCCCTTTGATATAAGGCATGCCGATCTCTATATTTCCGTCGTCATGACCAATCAATAATACATGATCAAAAGAGAGGCTTCGCTTGGCATCGAGCAACTCGACGTCAATGACATCTCCCTGTTTCACTTTGTATTGTTTGCTTCCAGTCTCAATAATAGCGTACATAACTTGTATATTATACCAGATTAGCCTCTATTATGGCAATACCGGGAGGGAGAGTTTTATTCAGCTTCTCCATAACTTCCTGTGGCCTGACCCAGGCCTCAACTTGCAATATCGCTTCTTCCCCTTCTGAAATGGCCCCGACCTTAATTGCCTGCCCCCAGGAGATTTTCATGTGGGGGTTGAAGCCTTGAGAATAGATCATCGGGATATCTGCCCGACGGACGGCCCGTTGGATTGTTCTCATTAGGTCCCTGAAGCCTAGATACTTAACTGCTTCGCCTTTGGTGTATACAATTTTTATTCGTTTCATATTTCTTGGTTGGGCTGATGGGTTGAGGTTGAGCTGCTAGTCTGGTTGAAGGGTTATTGTTTTTGGAATTTCGACCAAAAACCCAACCGATACCAGCTGCCCAACCCCAACCTCAACCTCTCAACAATATCTCCTTCGATACGCCGGTATCAACATAATCCCACGGTAACGGTCGATCTTTTGGGCGAGATTTTAAATATTCATTTGGATCAATGCCGCATTCCTGAAAAGCTTGGAGCCAGAGATCGAAGCGAAAATGCTCAGACCAGGCGTCGAGGCGGCAACCGAGCTCCCAGGCTTTGACAATCACTTTGGCCAAGCGTTTATCGCCCCGCGAAAAAACGCCTTCCAAGAAACTCGCTTCAGCCTGGTGCCATTTGACCTGCAGGTTTTTAGCTTTGGCATTATCTTTGATGATCCTTTGTCTCCGCAGAGATTCTTCGATCCCGATCTGCTCTGACCACTGTAAAGGGGTGTGAGGTTTCGGAATAAATGTGGCCAGATTAATTGTGACCCTGGCCCGGCGATGATTATCTTTAGCCAGATTGAGGATCTTTTTTGCCAAATCGCAGATTGCCAGCAGTTCTTCGTCTGTCTCTGTCGGCAGGCCGATCATAAAATAAAGTTTAAACGATTCGATCCCCCCGTCCAGCGCCGCCTGCACCCCTTCTTTAATATCATTTTCGGTCATATTTTTGCCGATAATATCCCGCAGTCGTTGTGTCCCTGCTTCGGGGGCCAAGGTAATGCCCGAGGGGCGGACGCGGGAGATCTCTTTGGCAATCTTCATTGAAAAACTATTGGTTCTCATCGAGGGGAGGGCGAGATTGATCCGTTTCTTTTCATATCTTTGGGCCAAAGTTTTGGCGACCTCTTCGATCGCGCTATAGTCGGAACTGGAGAGAGAGATTAACGATACTTCTTCGTAACCGGTATTTTTGACCAGCTCATCGGCGAGCTGCATGACTTTTTCTTTTGATCGTTCCCTGACCGGCCGCCAGGTCCAGCCGGCCTGACAAAATTTACAGCCCCATTTACAGCCGCGCATTATTTCCACAACTGCCCGATCGTGGATCGCTTCGACAAAGGGAATAATCGGTTTGGTCGGATAGGGGGCATTGGTGAGATCCTTGATTGATTGTTTCTTAACTTGTTTGCTTATTCCTGGGACATAGACTCCAGGTATTTTGCTTAGAGCTGAGAGTTTTGTACTCCGAACTCCGAACTCAGGATTGTTGAGTATTTTGATAATACTCCGAACTACTTCCTCTGCTTCGCCGATGACGAAGAAGTCGATAAACTCGGCGAGCGGTTCGGGGTTAAACGCACACGGGCCGCCGGCCATGACGAGGGGATCGGAATCCTTTCTGTCTTTACTATATATAGGGATTCCTCCTAAGTTAAGCATGTTGATGATGTTGGTGTAGGTTAACTCATGACCAAGACTAAACCCGATTAGGTCAAAGTCTGAAAGTGATCTCTGGGATTCCAGGGAGAATAAGGGAAGATCATGGGTAATCAGGGATTGTTCCATGTCTGGGAGGGGAGCGAAAACTCTTTCGGCCAGAGCGTAGTCTAAATTATTGATAATATAATAAAGGATTTGAATGGCGAGGTTGGACATGCCGATCTCATAGGTGTCCGGATAGGAGAGGGCGACTTTGACAGCTGTTTTATCCCAATCCTTATGAACAGAATTGAGTTCATTACCGATATAGCGAGCCGGCTTGCGGACGTTCAGCAGAATATTGTCTAGATCCTCTCTCATTAAGTCATTATAACATGGATGTGTCTTGACTAAATCGTCGTGAATGTTATGATTTTGTGAGGAGGACTAATATGAAAACTTTTGTTATAATATTATTGAGTCTCTTAATCGTTTCTACCTCTTTTGCCTTATCCGGAACCGGCTTGCCTGGGACTGAAAAAACTCTTGGATACTATTTAATGCCGACGCGGTCGATGAGTAGTTATTCTTCGGGTCTGGTTTATAATGCCAGACAAGGGGAAAAGATGGCCCTCGAAGTAATTTATACCGCTTATCGAAGTCCTATTCTCTTGTCCAGCAACATAACCCAGTTAGGCATTCATGAAAAACTTAAGCTGGCTCAATTAGGTCCGGTTGGGGTGATTGGGGTAGCCGGCTTGGGGATTCTCTACCGATCCACCGCCGGCGTTGGAGTTACAGGAAACTTTGGGCTGATCGGCGATCTTATTATTATTGATGATCTAACAATTAATATGCCTATTTATATATCTGTTTTGAGCGACGGGTCGTGGACAAAGTTGTCTCCCACAGTAAATTATCGCTTCGGTCTATTGCCCGATTATGAATTCTTTGCAGGGATGAATATCGATATGCAGATGCAATCCAGTGCAGCCAACAGTGAAAGCGTTTCGCCGTCGATGTATTTTGTTTTGGGCGCAAAGAAAGCGATCTAGGAGGGAAAAAATGAAAAAGGGATTAACTTTTGCGTTTATTGGATTATTAATTGTAGGTTGTTTGTTGTTGGTAAATAGCTGTGCCAGTTTGGCGAACTTTTCGTTTGCCAGTCGCGGGACGACGAGTTTAACCAGTAATTCATTGGCAGCGGCTTCTGCCTTGCGGGCACAGGGAATTACAATTGCCGGCACAGCCGAAGGCGGCAATTGGTATATTACGCCCACCAAGATTAGTGGGAAAATTCTTTCTGTTGTTTTACCGTTTGCCGACGAAGAGGATGACGGATTGACTCCTTTTGGCGCCGGCCGGCCGGATATTGCCCCCGCGGAATCGGAACTCTTTGATTTTGATCTGTCCAACGTTACTACTTTAACAAAGGAATCTATCACTCTAAAAGATACTTCTGTCGGTGGAGATGTGAATCAGATCTTATTGATCTTTGGTTATTTTGATGTTGAATTCTTGCAGGGGACTACGACTAAGAAATTGCGCTTTTGTTACGGAGACACAGCCCCTTATTTGCGCGGAGATTTACTCCTTTACAATCCGACCGGAGAAGCTACCGGAAGCTATTATTGGTACAGTTCAACAGAGGGTTTTGTGATTGAATCAGGAACCAGGCCTTCGGATGCGGTTACCAACAATTTGGTCGCGACTTTCCAGGATGATATTAGGCCGAATATGCATTATTACATGTTGGGGGCAAATCTGGTTAACTGCACCGATCACGATGGGACGATTAAGGACGGTCTCACAATTCCCGCGACACTAGTAGAAGAAAATAATCTGGCTTTTACAGTTGATTTCGACGTAGAGAACTCTGTATATTTTTACAATGTCGCTTCGGATTCTGCTTTTCAGGCTTTGACCGATGCTCAGCTGATCCAAAAATTCGACATGAAGCAGAATGTTTCTGATTGGGGTGATACTGGTTTAGAGTGCAGCATTACTTTCGAGGCTGTACCGAAGTAGTCGCGTGTCATGCCCGCGAAAGGGAATGACGATTGGACTACTTCACTACCAAATTAACTAGCCTTTTCGGCACATAAATCTCTTTGATAATTTGTTTCCCGG
>JBDRIF010000026.1:0-6281 GCA_043816125.1 bacterium | reverse complement strand
GGTTCCGGCACATAATCTTCTTCTAGGACGACTTTTTTGCCATCGAGTAAAGTGAGGGTATATGAGGAGATTTTTACCGATTTGTCATAAGTGTTTTTCACTTTAGCCATCTCATAGGTAACATCAATTGAGCCGAGGAGTTTGAAACTTAATATTCCTTTCTTGAACAACCAGGCTGGCAATTTTGGTCGTAATTGAAAACAGAGTCGACCAGACTTGTCGACGTAAAAGATCTGTTTGCCGGTCATCATAATCAGCCAGATGTCGATAAACTCGGCGGTGGCGCCGGAGAGGCGGGCGACAAACCCGCGACCATGATTGTTCTTGTTCGGATTGGCACTGCTGACCAGGAAAGAAGAATTTTCCAAAATGCTCCGGCCGTATTTCTCCGGTTTAAGAAACGGGATCAGGACATCTTTGAAAGCGGCAAAAAAATCATCATAGAGGCCGGCTTTGATCAGCTCGAGCAAATATTTATACTCCATATGCAGCCAGATCGATTCGTTTTCTAACCAGCCCGGAGTAAATATTTTGGTCCGGCCGATCTCAATTGTTTCGTCTTTAAGTGAAGCGTTAACTTTGTACATCTTGAGCTTTTTGTCGTACAACGAACTCTCTTTTACCAATTTGGGGATCTCCCGATCTTTTTCAACTTTGAGGGCATGGACGAACCCTTCCAAGAATAAGGGGAGGGGGCGTTGGCAAAACTTCTTAACCTTGACCGACCCGTCAATCTTTTCATATTTAACAACTTCATTAATAAAATAGGTATAATAATTTTTGTATTTCTTCAGACATTTCTTTACCGCCGAGGTACATTTCTCAATTACTTGATTAAGAAAGACGATAAGTTCTGGAGAGTTGATGGTCTCAATATCACCTGAGACTCCAAGCTTTGTTTGTAGCCGGTAATTCTCTTTAGCCGCAGTCGCCAGATCCCAGTAGGTAAAGGGGTCGGCTTCGGCAAAAAGTGGCGATAAGGTGTGCAAAAACTCTTTTATTTCTTTGGGCAGAGCGATTTCTGTATTAGTTGTCAATTTCGACTTTAGATAAATTGCTAGGCGTTTAAGCTCCAATGTCTCTGACAGTGAAGATCCGAGCAGGGCGGGGAGGCCGTTTAGGGCATCGTACCAGTCTGGTTTGCCGGCCTCCATCTCGAGGCCGATCCCCTCGGCATCAAAGGAGGCGACTTTGTTGACTAAGATGCAGACCAGCTTGGCGGCTAATGTCGTGAGGAGCGGTTCTCCCTGTCCGTTATTAATTCTGACGACATTTTTGTCGGTCTGGCGTGATTGGATCATGTCGGCTTTTTCCTGATCAACCACTACACTGTGGAGTTGTCTGATCTGATCGTCCTGATCACAATATTTGCAATATTTTCGGCTTCTGGGGAGGACGACGTGGTCATTATCAAAGAAGGTAAAGACCGGTTTGTTAAAAAGGAGATCGGTCACTTTTTCCGGGAAAAGACATTCGTAACTCTCCAGCAGGTCGGTGTTGTAGCAGAAATGATCGATCCAGTAGCCTTCGCCGTGAAAAGCATGGTCGACAGCGGTCGCTTTGTTGAGCAGGTCGTTAGCCAATTCGGGGAGGCTGGTTTTTAGCTCCAGTCCGGCGAGTTCGATCCCTTTTAACAACGGTCCGAGCATAAAGGGGCGGGTGAGTAAATTGGTTAATTCAGCTGTTGGCTTAACCAGATGATGCCTGATAATTGCCTGAGCGGTCTTTGGCTCTTTGATCTCAAATAAAGTCCCCATGACGACCAGCGGATTAAAACCATCGAGTTGGACGAGATCAAAAAATCTGACCACATTATCGTCGCTGACGGCCGGATTGAAGAAGAGATCGTTGCGCCGGTTTTGGTTGATATCCCGATAGTTTCCGTTCCCTTGCGAGAAATAGGTCGGGTTGAGCTGAAAATTATTATAATCCCTCTCCATGTCGCCGTGTTTTCGATAGTAAAGGTAGATCGTCTTATTCCCCAGGGTGACCGGCAGGCCGCCGCGCATGACGTTATCAATATAAGTATGTTTGGTGTAGAGATCAAAACTTAAATTACTCGAGTTGGTCTCCATCTGCCCGGCGATCTGATCAATTAATTCCTGATTCTCTCTGAATTTTTTCTCAAAAAACTTTTGGCTGGTCACTTTTTTCTTGATGGCGGTCAATTGTTTAATATTGTCAGCCTGACCGATTAGGGAGTAGAGGTTGAATTCTTTTTTGGCGGCCAGAGTCAGTTTTTTGTAGGCCATCGCACATGGGATAAAGCCTTGAGATAATTGTTCTTTAGGGATAGTGAACGTCTTATTTTTGAAGAAGTTGTCCGGAGAGACCAGGCTGGAGTTGACCCCAAAAACGACTGTCGGCTCGACGATATATTTGATCTTACCGGCGCTGGAAGAGGCGGCCAGAAAATTACCTTTTTCAATTACGATAGTTTCGCAAACATCGGCCGGGGAGACAGAGAGGCGAAAGTAGGGGACATCATTGTCCAGATTCTCTACCATGCACCAGGCGGCGGTCGTCTGGCTGATTCTTTTTAAAAGATCGTCGTTAAAGCCGTAGGGGACAATTAAGGGGAGACCGTCAATGATCTCGATCTTTCGGCTCTTGTTGGCCAAATTGACGATCTTGACGTTGCGCGCCAGTGAGGGGCACGATTCGTTGGGAACAGTGAAATAGGTGATCTCTACTCTGACTTTTAGCTTTTCGTTTTCCTCGACCAATAAGATGTGATCGGTGGCGATGTGCATGCTGTTTTCATGGTCGGAATTTTCGTTGAAAGCTTCATAAGTTTTGCCGTCGACCTTAATAAAGGTGCGAAAACCGGTTAGTGGGGCGGTGCGATAAGCGGTGTTGGCCGGCTGAAATTCGATAATTGCGCCGTCTTTATTCTGCACTCCGATCGAAGTGATTGCCTGACCACGGTTGGCATAAAAAACCCACATGGGGGAACCATAAACACCGGCGATACCGGGAAAAAAACTGGCAAAAGTCGGCGCTTGATTGTAATTGGTGATTACAAACTGATTATCATCCGAGATATGATATTTGGGTAATCTCGTCATTTCTCGTATACATTTTACCCTTTTTTGGGGGGTTATTCAACTGTAACTGATTTGGCTAAATTGCGGGGTTGGTCGACGTGACAGCCGCGTTTGACCGCGATGTAATAGGCGAGAATTTGTAAGGGGACAACCGCCAAAATCGGGGAGAGCGATTCCGATGTTTGCGGGATATAAATAATTTCATCGGCCTTTTCGGAAATAAAGCGGTCACCTTCGGTGGCTACGGCAATGACGATCCCACCGCGAGCTTTGACCTCTTCAACATTACCCAAGATCTTTTCATAGCGCCGGCCGGATAAAGCCAGAACAACAACCGGCATTTTCTTGTCGATCAGAGCGATCGGACCGTGTTTCATCTCTGCCGCCGGATATCCCTCGGCATGGATATAGGAGACCTCTTTTAATTTTAGAGCCCCTTCCAGGGCGATAGGGAAGCCTTTGCCGCGGCCGAGATAAAGAGCATTGGTTACCTTGTGAAATTTATCGGCGATAGCGGCGATTTTATCTTCTGCCAGCAAGGTCTCTTCCATTCTCTGGGGGAGTTCGATTAAATCATTGATCAATTGAACAGACTTTTCTTTGCTGATGATCCCTCGAACTTTACCAAAAAGAATCGCTAATAAATAAAGTACAGTTAGTTGAGTGGTGAAGGCCTTGGTCGAAGCGACTCCGATCTCCGGACCGGCGTTGGTATAAATAACCCCATGAGAATCGCGAGCAATTGATGAGCCGACGACATTGCAGATCGAAATAACTTTGGCCTCTTGAGCTTTGGCCTCCCAAATAGCGCCCAAGGTGTCGGCTGTTTCCCCCGACTGGGTGATACCGATAACCAGCGTGTTTTCGTCGATGATCGGTTCGCGGTAGCGGAATTCAGCCGCATATTCAACTTCGGCCGGCAGTTTGGCAAATTGTTCAAAGAAATATTCGCCGACTAAACCGGAATGCCAGGATGTGCCGCAGGCGGTAAAGACGACCCGATTAATCTTTTTCATCTCTTCTCGGGTCAAGTTGAGTTCGTCAAAATGGATCTTGTGGCTCTGGGCCTCGATCCTTCCTTCGATTGTTTTTCTGATGGCGTTGGGCTGCTCATGGATCTCTTTGAGCATAAAATGGGAGTAGCCCCCTTTTTCGGCCGATTCCGGATCCCAGGAGATCAGTTCGATCTCTTTATCGACCGGATTCAGGTCGAGATCGTAAACGATTGTTTCGGTGGCGGTGACAGTGCCGATCTCCCCATTTTCCAGTTTGATAATTTTGTTGGTATATTTTAGCATCGCCGGAATATCCGAAGAAATTACCGACTCGTTGTCGGCAAAACCGACGATTAAGGGGCTGCCGTTGCGGGCGATAATAATTTTTTCCGGTTCGTATTCGGAAATAACAGCTAAAGCATAAGAGCCCCTGACCATTTTCAAGGCTTTGGCTACTGCTTCCAATAAATTACTGTCATAGTTGATCTCAATTAAGTGGGCAACAACTTCGGTATCGGTTGTGGAATTGAATTTATGGCCTTTTTCTGCCAGATCCCGACGGAGTTCCAGATAGTTTTCAATGATCCCGTTGTGCACCACAACGATCTTTCCCTGGCTGTCTTCGTGCGGGTGAGAGTTGTCGTCGGATGGCCGGCCATGGGTCGCCCAGCGGGTATGGCCAATTCCAATGTTGCCGCTCATCGGTTTTTGATTGAGGACACTTTCCAGATTGGCAATTTTTCCCTGGCGTTTGGTTAAGAAGAGTTTGTTCTTGTCGAGTGTGGCGATACCGGCCGAATCATAACCGCGGTACTCGAGCTTCTTTAATCCCTCGAGAATAAAGGGGATCGCGTCCTTATTTCCTATATAACCGAAAATTCCGCACATGGCTTATTGGTTTAAGATCGACTCAACTTCTTTCTTGGCCAGAATGAGCTGTTCACGGATCTTCTCTTCGTCATAATTTGTGTCCGAGGTGACATAATCCCACATAATGCCGAAACGACGGGTTAGAATCGGTTCCAGGATCCCCCATGATGGGACAGGGGGATAGGTTCGTCCATACTCCACCGCGTCTTTAAAGACTTTGCGTTTTGGATCTTCGGCAAAGAACGGATCGGAGAAGGCGTCGCGTCGGGCGGGTAAGAATCCGGTCACTTTGGCGTATTCGATCTGGGCCGGACGAGAAGTTAAATATTTGATCAATTCAAATGCGCCGCTCTTGTTTTTGGCTTGTTTGAAAATTCCGAGTGTTGAGCCGCCGACAAAAGTGTAGCGTCCTTTAGGACCGCTCGGGTAACCGGTGACAGAAAAATTTCTGGAGGTCAGAGAACCTTGAGCTCCCCCTTCTGAGGCCGGTCTGGTCAAAGTTTTTACTTCGTAAGGTCCGTCAAAGTACATGGCGACGCCGCCGTCGTTAAAATTGCCGCTAACCTGGGCAGTGTTCAACTCCAGGAACTCGATCGGGACTAAACTATCCCGAACCATGCTGATGTAGAAGGAGATACCATTAAAGACTTCTTCGCTGTCGAGGACGCAGGTCTTGCGGTCGGCCGACAAGAAATCGCCGCCGGCCATCCAGATCCAGGGGGCGAGTGAGTGAATAACGTTCCAGTCGTTTTTGCCCGACATACCGAACGGAGCGATAAACTGATCATTGATCACAACATCGGCGTCATAGATCCGTTGCAAACCTTCTTTAAATGTTTTCCAGGTTTTGAGCTGAGCGGCAGAGACGCCGACTTTTTTGAGCACATCTTTGCGATAGTAGAGGGCGCGGGCGTCGACGATCCAGGGGATCGCCGTGGTTTTACCGGAGTTTTCTATCCCGGTCGTGGTCCAGGAGACAGGGACAAAAGTTTCGGGCCCGCCCAATTGAGCGACTGATTCTTTGGAGATAATTTCCAGGGCTCCCATGCCGGTAATTGCCGAGACCCAGGTGGAACCGAGCTGAACAACGTCGGGGACATCGCCGGAAGTAGCGGCTGTGGTGATTTTGGACCAGGCGGCACCCCAATCGACCGAGGTGATTGTAACTTTATAGCCTGTCTCTTCTTCAAATGGTTTAATTAGTTTTTCCAGATCGGCAATCGGCTCGAGAGAATTTGGCATGACCCACATTTCGATCAGCTTCGGATCGCTGGCTTTATTGGGAGCGCAACCTGCCGTAAGAAACAAGGATACAAGTAACAAGGATACAAGTAATGTTTTTTTCACGAATGAAGCCTCCTTATTCTGT
>JBDRIF010000025.1:0-2102 GCA_043816125.1 bacterium | reverse complement strand
TACAGGTTCAGGTTGAAGCAAAAATTATCGAATTAAAACAAGGAGCAGGAGATTCTGTCGACGCCAATCAGTTGGGGGTCAGCTGGAAATATCGCAATCCCAATGACAGCAATGATTCTATTCAAAACTTTACAACTCAGTCTCCAACCCTGGGCGCGACAGCAGTCGGCTTGTATGCCCAAATGTTGGGGGGGAATGTCGATGCTTATCTGCAGGCGTTGGAAAAAGTTACCGCTTATGAATTAGTGGCTGCGCCGTGGATAACAGCCTTAAACCATGAGGAAGCAGAAATTCTCATCGGCCAAAAGCTCGGGTACAAAACCAGTTTAACTACCCAGACCGGGACGTTGCAAGAAATTCAGTTCCTGGAAGTCGGGACAAAGCTGAAGTTTATTCCTCATATCAATGAGGATGGCTATATCATTATGGATGTCTATCCCGCTATCAGCGAAGGATCTGTTGTTGGCGATGTTCCACAGGAGGATACAACAGAGACCAAGAACAGGGTTTTGGTTAAAGACGGCCAGCCGATCGTAATCGGCGGTTTGACCAAAAACTATACCCGGCAGGTTGAGACCGGAGTCCCGATACTCTCTTCTATCCCTTTACTCGGAATTTTGTTCAAAAATACCGAGATTATCAATGAGAAGCGTGAAATAATGATAATTATCACTCCGCACATAGTTACTCCGGCGTTTTTAGAAGAGATGTCGGCCAGAGCAAAAGATCTTAATGATCGACGTGAAACTTGGCTGAAAAACAGTAATCGCCTGGTAAAATAAAGGAAGAAACTTGAGCTCGACTATCAAAACATTGTTGGAGAAACTAAACTCCAGCCAGGCCTCAGATCTTTTATTAGTGGCGGGTGATCCGCCAACTTTTCGGATCAACAACAGTCTGGTTAAAGAGGGCGAAAAAGAGTTGACGCCTGCAGAGATCGAAGTCTTGTTGGTCACGATCATCGAACCGAAAGCCCTGGAAAAATTTAAAGAGAGCAAAGAATTGGGGACGGCTTACGAAGACAAGCAGAGCCGTTACCGGATCAATCTTCATTATCAAAAAGGGAGTATGGCTGCCGCTATTCGTCGCATCCCCAAAGATATCCCTGTTTATGATAGTTTAGGGTTACCGGCAGTTGTAAAAACATTTACTGAACTGGAACGAGGGTTGGTTTTGGTAACCGGTCCGACCGGTTGCGGCAAATCGACCACGCAGGCGGCGATGATCGATCTCATTAATTCCTCAAAAGCTTGTCACATTATTACGATCGAAGATCCGATCGAATTTATTCACAGTCAGAAAAAATCAGTTGTCGAACAACGAGAGGTCGGTTTTGATACCGCTTCTTTTGGCGAAGCGCTTAAACGTGTCTTGCGTCAGGTCCCCGATGTAATTCTGATCGGTGAGATGAGAGACCTTGAATCGATCCAGATGGCGATCACCGCGGCCGAAACGGGTCATCTGGTTATATCTACATTACATACCCAAGATGCCGTGCAAGCTATTGATCGAATGGTCGACGTTTTTCCGCCGCATCAACAGCCGCAGGTCCGCACTCAGTTGTCCTTAACCTTGCAGGGGGTTGTTGCTCAGCAGTTGATTCCACGTAAAGATAAAAAAGGTTTGGTGGCGGCGATGGAGGTGATGGTTGTCAATCCTGCGATTCGCAATATTATTCGCAAAGGGGCGGCTCAGGAATTATATTCCATGATCGAGATCGGCAAATCTCAGGGGATGGTCAGCATGGATGCCAGCCTGGCGGTCCTTGTTAAGCAGGGCATTATTAGTCGTGAAGAGGCCGAGTTGAACGCTATCAGTAAAGAGAGGTTGATTAAACTACTATAAATTAAAAAAGGTGCGGCTCTATAGCAAAGAGTGTGCCAATAATTAGATAAAAATGTGGTAGGTTTGTCCTATCTTTAGCCAAAAAGAAGGAGGCCTACCACATGAAAAATGATATAGCAAAAATATTCCGCCTGCAAGCCTTTTGGATTCGTAAGCTCCACATTGGTGACGAACAGCTGGAAATTCACATTGAACTTAAAAAGAGACATCGGCTTTGTCCCCGCTGCGGCAGAAAATCAGAATGTTGTCATCAAGTA
>JBDRIF010000024.1:0-5286 GCA_043816125.1 bacterium | reverse complement strand
ATTATTAGGGCGCAAATAATAAATTTAATCCAAACCATTATGTTATCTTATCACACCAGATCATAATTCAATAAACAGATCAGGCAAGGTTGTGGTCGGCAAGCTGGGAATCCCCTCTTTGACTGTCAGAAAAAAATTGACTGTCTTTGTTTCGCCGCTTGAAACCGTTACCTCTTCTGAAGACGAAGAATAGATCTGATGATTCTCCTGGGTATACACCTCGTAGGTCCCGGCCGGGAGAGAGGCAATCGAATAATAGCCGCCGCTATCGGTTGTATCGGTATAATTGGAATTATCACGTAAAGAGACACTAACCCCCTGAACTCCAGTCGTATCTAAAGAACCGGTAATACGCCCGGCAATCCAACAGTTTTCGGTAATGGTCACCGTGGCTGAAGATGATTTTGAACCATAGCTGGCCGTCACAATTTCAGAGCCGGCAGCCGCCCCGGCGGTAAAAACGCCAGATGCGCTGATGCTCCCCAGTCCATTACTAACTCCCCAGGTCGGACTGACCGACGTGATAATTCCACCACTATCATAAGCATTGATGGAAAAGTTTTTTGACTGATTGACCCCAACAGTGGCTGTACTGGGGGAGACCGTTATGCTGGATATCGCACTCTCTTCAAGATCGCCGCAACCGGCCAGCAAGAGAGCAAAAATAAGAAGACTAAATAGTATTTTTTCCATCGCGTACTACCATTTTCCCACCCACGATGGTGTAAAGAACTTGGCCCTTTAGTTGCCGGCCGATAAAAGGAGAGTTTTTACTTTTGGAAACAATCTCTTCAACTTTTACCGTAAAAGCAACTTTCGGATCGACAATAACAACATCGGCATCGGAGCCAACTTTGAGAGTCCCCTTGTTTATGCCGAGTATCTTAGCCGGCAGACTGGTCAGTTTTGCTACCGCCTGCTTAAGAGTTAAGGCCTTACTGTCGACAAGATTTGTCAAAACCAGAGCCAGAGCGGTCTCCAGACCGATCATCCCAAAAGCGGCCGAATCGAACTCGACATTCTTTACTTCGATATTATGGGGAGCATGATCGGTCGCAATCGCATCAATGGTTCCGTCTTTCAGTCCCTTGATAATAGCCTTAACATCAGCGCACGATTTGAGAGGCGGATTAACCTTGGCATTGGTATCATAGTCCCTAACTGCTTCCTCGGTTAGGCTAAAGTAGTGAGGAGCTGTTTCGCAGGTGACAGGAACTTTCTTTTTCTTGGCCTGTCTGATCAGATCGACCGAACCAGCTGACGAAACGTGACAGATGTGAACATTCCCATATTCCTGCGCTAATTTAATTTCTCTGGCAACCATAGTTTCTTCGGATATTGCCGGAATACCGGGCAAACCGATTGCGGTAGAAACAGCACTTTCATTCATACTGCCGCCATGCGACAGCTCTTTGTCTTCACAATGAGAAAAGATCGTCATCCCAAATTGCCGGGCATATTCTAAAGCCCGGCGCATTACATCGGTCTTCATCACCGGCTGTCCATCGTCGGAAAAAGCGATCGCCCCCTCCTCTTTCATCAAGCCCATTTCGGTCAAAACTTCCCCCTTTAAGCCTTTAGTAACAGCTCCAACAGGAAGAACATTTACGACTCCTTCACGCTCAGCTTTATCTTTAACATATTTCACCACTGCCGCGTTATCTATCGGCGGCTCGGTATTGGCCATACAGCAAACTGTGGTAAAGCCCCCCTTGGCCGCGGCTCGGGTCCCAGTAGCAATCGTCTCTTTGTCCGGACGTCCCGGTTCACGTAAGTGTGTATGGAGATCTATTAAACCGGGGAGGACCAATAACCCTTTGGCGTCGATAACTTTGGACCCATTGGTCGGAATCCGTTTGGCAATTCGTTTGATGACCGAGCCTTCGATCAAGATATCTTTTACTGCATCGATATTTGCTGCCGGGTCAATGATCCGGCCATTTTTTATCAGTAAACTAGCCACTAGAGCTTAATCCTCTTTCTCACCTGAGAAATAATCTTGCCAAAGCTTTTATTCCCTTCTTTCTTCTTTGCCTTAGGCTTATTTTCTAGTTTTAATCGGCTCAAAGCCTGCATCGCGGCCCGTTGTTCAGATTCTTTTTTATTCCCCCCACGACCAATACCGTAGCGTTTCCCCTGAATTTTGACTTCGATCCAAAAGACCCGGCGATGTTTGGCCCCTGTCTCTTTGATCACCTTATAGCGTGGTAGATCCCATTTTTCTTTTTGAGTGTATTCCTGTAAGGCAGATTTGTAATCACGTATATAACCGGCTTGCGAGACAAGATCGATCTCGGCAGTTAAAAACTGAAGGATCATTTCTCTCGATTTACCAATCCCGGCATCCAGAAACACCGCTCCGATAACCGCTTCGATCGCATTGGCCAAGTTAGACTTGCGTCTGACCCCACCGGTCCTCGTCTCATTAGCACTCATTATTATGTAATTACCGATAGCCAGATCACGGCCAACTTTGGACAAGGTTTCGTCTGAAATAACCGCCGCTCTAATCTTGGTCAGATCTCCTTCGGCCTTTTCGGGGAATTTATTGAAGAGATATTCACTGATAATGAGTTTCAGGACGGCATCGCCAAGAAACTCGAGTCGTTCATTATCGGGGATCTTTTGCTCGTTACCATAAGAGCTATGGGTTAATGATTGGTTGAGTAAGGGGCGATTTTGAAAAGAGGTCCCTAGCTTGTTTTCGAGCTCTTGTAATTCTGTTTCTCTCTGCGGGGATATTTCCTGCATTTGACATTCTATTATACATTACTTATAATCGATTATCAAGACGGGTATCACCGAAAAAAAGGGGTAATAATATGATCTTGTCACCAATCATGAGTTTTGTCGTAGATAAGGAATTAGGCTTTCCCATCCCCTCGGAAAAAGAGAAAATCAACAAGGCTTTGCGTCGTTATCGGTATCTCCTCTCTCAGCATCCAAACCGGTCGGATTCACCGGAAATAATGTTTGGGATCGCCGATTTACTGGTTGGACGCAATAACCCCGGAGACTATGCCGAAGCCGGAAAGATTTTGGACCAAATACTGATGCGCCCGGTGCCGGATTACCTTAAATCCCGAGCCTTAGTCGGCAAAGCCGAGTTAATGATTGGTCAGTCGGAGGAATGCGATAACGCTATCTCCATGTGTGAAAGAGCGAGAAAGCTTTTAGGTAAAGACGTCGCCGAGTTTTTTGCCGCCAAGACCTTTGTTGTCGAAGTTGAACTATTGCTCGCCCGCGGACAAAAGAACGACTGGAAAAATGCCATTAAACTGGCCGACCGGGTAATAAAAAATAAACATGTCCATTGGTATTTCCGCGGCCGAGCTTTTCTATCCAAAGCAGAAATAACCTTATATCGCCAACCGAAAAAGCTAAATCAAGCTCTAAAACTGGTTAATTTATCGCTGTATGAATTACGCAACCGCCAAGACGATTATTTTACCAACAAGGGTAAATTGCTCAAAGGCGAGATCATGATCCGTCGTTTATTCAAAGGGGACTTGGAAAAGGCAGAGGCCGTGTTAGTTGAGGTCATTAAAATGCCAATCAAATACAACGACCTGATCGCCCGAGCCAAGATCGCCTTAGCAGATATCACCCTTCATCCCAAAGCGAGCAAATTAATTAAAGAGGTCATGGAAATAGACGGGTTAGATCCATATTTAGCGGAAAAAGCGCAGCAAATAGAGCAAGCATTGATTGAAAAAAAGAAAGCCCCTCGACAGGCTCGGGGTACTAAAAAATCAAAGTGATCGAGGCTATCTACTCTATAATCGAAAAACGATTGGCCGTTGTCCGCAAAAAACTGAATAGACCATTAACTCTAGCCGAAAAGATCCTCTTCGGACATCTCAACAACCCGGTCAATCAAGAATTCGCCGCCGGTTCAGCCATTTTATCCTTGCGCCCCGATCGAGTGGCAATGCAGGACGCAACCGCCCAGATGGCCATCTTACAATTCCTCACCACCGGCAAAAACAAAACTGCTGTCCCCACCACTGTTCATTGCGATCACTTGATTCCGGCTCAATGCGGCGCCAAAAAAGATTTAAAGAGCGCGCTGAAAATGAACAAAGAAGTTTATGAGTTTCTAGAATCGGCCAGCGCTAAATGCGGCATAGGTTTTTGGCAGCCAGGCGCCGGCATTATCCACTCAATAGTTTTTGAAAATTACGCTTTTCCAGGCGGTTTGATGATTGGGACAGACTCTCACACACCAAATGCCGGCGGACTCGGAATGATCGCTATTGGAGTCGGCGGAGCTGATGCAGTTGATGTAATGGCCGACATACCGTGGGAAGTATTGCAGCCAAAGATTATCGGCGTCAAACTGACCGGCAAGCTCCAAGGCTGGGCCGCACCCAAAGATATTATTCTCCACCTATTAAAACTCCTAACAGTTAAAGGTGGAACCAATAAGATCGTGGAATATTTTGGCGAGGGAACAAAGAGCCTAAGCTGTACAGGAAAATCAACTATTACAAACATGGGGGCAGAGCTGGGAGCAACTACTTCCATTTTTCCATACGACGAAAGCATGGATCGATACATAAGAGGGACAGACCGACCTGAGATTGCCGATGCCGCAAGAAAACATCAGCATCTTTTGGTGTCGGACGATGGGGCCAAGTATGATCAGATAATTGAAATTGACCTTTCCAAACTTGAACCACACATTGTCGGCCCCCACTCACCTGATCGAGCAAGAACGGTTTCCGAATTGGCTGCTGATGTAGAAAAGAATGGCTGGTCAAAGAAAGTTTCCGCGGCATTAATCGGCTCCTGTACTAATTCATCATATGAAGATATCTGTCGGGTAGCAGATTTGTCCGAGCAGGCTGCAGCAAAAGGGATTAAGATGAAAATACCCCTCTTTGTTTCTCCCGGTTCCGAACAAATTTATGAAACGATAAAGCGTGACGGCCAGTTAAAATCATTAGAAAAGATCGGCGCGATTGTTTTAACTAATTCCTGCGGTCCATGTATCGGCCAGTGGTTGAGAGAAGACACCAAAAAAGGGACCAAGAATTCAATTATCACCTCATTTAACAGGAACTTCCCTGCGCGCGCTGATGGCAACCCGGAAACGACAGCATTTATTGCCAGCCCGGAAATAGTGGTCGCCTTAGGCTTGGCTGGGGAACTTGATTTCAGCAAAGTTCCACTTGATCCACCAAAACCGGCCCCAGAATTACCTGTTAAAGGTTTTGTGTCTGCTAAAAAAGGTTTTAAAAAGCCGCCAACTGACAGTTCAAAGGTTAAAGTTAAGGTCGATCC
>JBDRIF010000023.1:0-4670 GCA_043816125.1 bacterium | reverse complement strand
ACTTCATTTCTTCGCCAGCGCCCCTTGATAAACATCGATCACCTGTTGGCCAATAACCTTCCAATCGTATTTTGTCTCAACTAACTTACGGCCGGCTTTCCCCATGGCGATCGCCTTATCAGGATTGTTCAGCAAAGGAATAACAGCCTTGGCAATAGCTTCAGGACTTTGTTTTGGAACAATCAACCCGGTTGTCCCGACATCCATAACAGCGTTTGGTCCAGGGATATCAGTACAAATAACCGGCGTGTAGTTGGCAAAAGCCTCCAACTGAACAATACCAAAAGCCTCTAAGCGATTGATTGATGGAAAAATATAAACTAAAGATTTATAGAACAGCTTAACCAATTCGTCAAAATTCACAATGCCGTACATTTCAATATGATCTCTAACACCTAATTTATCGATCAAATCATTGATATGACCTTTCTCTTCCCCGTCACCACAGATAACCAACTTGGCATCCGGAACTTCTTCAAGAATCATCGGCAGAGCCTTAACGGTATAGTCACAACCTTTATTGCCGGCCATACGACCGAGCCATAAGAGCTGCCGCGGTTCCTTATCTTTTTCGGATAAACCGAGTTTCTTCTGCGTTTCATCAATGTGATCATAAAAAATACCGATCGGAATATGAAGAATATTCTTCATCTTGCTTAAAACAGGAGAACTGTCGGCATAAGTCTTGGTTGTGTTATAAACAACATCGGCCTTGCGCAATAAAACCTTGGCAATGGTATTGAATACCCACTCAGCAGATTTAATAATCCAGCCAGGGACCTGGATGCCATAATATTTCTCCGAAATAGTAACATCACAATGATAAGTGACAATTAGCGGCTGTTTAATTTTTCCGGCAACCGCCCTTAAGAAACCAAATGACGGGACGTGACAATGGACAACATCAAATCCTTCCAGCATTTTAAGATCGAATTTTTTCAAGGTGCAAGGGAGATAACTGAACAGATTCTTGGCCGGGAGCCTGATCAATTTAAACCCGTTCATCATCTCTTCGGCCGGGGCATTTTTCTCAACCGGGAGATTCGTCGAAATAACCGTCACCTCATGGCCCGCCTTAATTAGGGACATCGACAGATCTTTAACATACTTTTCGGTCCCGCCGGTATGGGGATAGAAATACGGAACTAACATCGCAATTTTCATAACTCTACTCCTTTATATTTATTTAACCATTTCGAAGCCTGACTAAGCAGAACATACTTATCAAGCCCATGTGCCAAAGATGGTAGCATATAGTCCCAGCGCAAACAACCGGAACATATATCTTCGCGTCCCTGCGCCTTGTTTTGATTGTAAAAACACGGTCCGACCCGCTCCCCATTAGGCATAATAGTAATTGTTGTCTCCTGAGCCTTACAGCGGGGTAAAAGAGCCCGATTGCCGTGATATTTCACAAATTTTAGAGCGGCAAAATTCAACAGCACATTTTTCTTCCGCCAATAATATCTTAAATGGTCAACAGTCGCCGACTCCATTCCTTGCGTCCCATAGAAATCAGAAACCGGATTCAAGTAGAGCATCACTCCCAAACTCTCCGCCAACTCCAGCATCTCGGGCAGATACATCACGCTATCGCGGGTAATGGTAAATTTTATGATCGGCTTCTGACCGGCTTTTTTAGAATCCCTGATCGCCTGGATTATTTCCGAATAACACTCTACCCCGCGGCTCCGATCGTGCATCTCGGCATTTGGATAATCGAGAAAAATAAATAGATGGTCAACCAGCCCGGTCAGTTGCGCTCCTTTGTCCGGATAAAGCAAACCATTGGTGGTCAATTGAACTTTCATCCCGAGCTCCTTGGCCTGTTTTAAAATATCGATCAGATCATCGCGCAACAACGGCTCACCGCCAGTAATATTTAGATCCTTAACCCCGACAGCTTGCAGCAAGGCTAAATCATAAGGTTTTTCCTCAATTTTTTCGTACTCTTCCCATTTTTCCCACAAATGACAGAATTCACATTGGTCGTTAGTACGGAGGGTGACAAAGTAGTTGCAGATTTTGGTCGGCATAAAAGAAATTATATCATGTTAAAAAGTGAAATATTGGGTAAATCATATCGATAAAATTAGGCATGAATAGACTATTAAGCACCAGATATTTACCTGCTCCGATCGCCAAACCGAGAGTGGTATTTGACATGGCTTTTCAGACCAGCTATGAAAAGAGGCCGCAGTCCTTGGTCAGTGGAGCGGGATTGTCACTGGCCAGCCAGCTGATCAGCCAAGGCGCCGGAATCCCACTCTTTACGACCCCGCTCTTTAGACAACCAATTGACAAATTCAGAACGTTACAATTCAAAAATCGGGCCTTACAAGAGCAAACAAAACTGCCGGAAGACTTGAAGGATCAAGACAAACCGCTGTTCTTTGCTCTGACACTATACGATTCATATTTTTACGATGCTCAGGCAGAGATCAAGCACATAAAAAAGCTCTATCCGCATGCCAAAATAATTGTTGGCGGACCGTCAGTCAATACGCGGGACGACCTGGCCGGATTAGCCTCGTTTTTCCCTGAAGTAACCGCTTTTGTCAGAGGTGACGGGGAAAAAGTTTTTGCCCCATTAATTCAAGCTCTTTCCAGACCGGAAGGAATTGACAAAGAAGTGATCAGACAATTATCGGGCGTCCATGTCCAAGACGGGGATTTTGTCTTTACCGACAACACAAAGAACAGACTACAAAAAGCGGAATTCGACAGATTACCTCTCCTCCCCCCCATTAGTGCGTTGATCGATGACATAAAAAAGGTCGGCATGCTTAGCCTGCACACCTCCAGAAGCTGCCTATATCGTTGTTTCTTCTGTTCGCACCAATATCGAACTCCGATCACCTGGTCGGCAGAACGGATAGTCCAGGAACTCGGCCGGATCAAAGAGATGATCGAAAACGGCATCTTGCCCAAAGAAGCCCGGCACATCCATTTTAACGACGATGATTTCTTTGGCCATCGCCAAAAAGCCAAAGATTTCCTCCGACTGGTCGCTAAAGATCCTGGACTGAACGAGTACTTTTCCTTTTCTTTTCAGGGGAGTGTCGCTTCATTTTTTGACCAGCAAAACCATTTGGACAGAAGACTACTTCAGTTGCTAACGAAGATTAAGACTAATTTTATTAATATTGGCACAGACGGATTTTCCCAGAGAAGTTACGCCGCACTCGGTAAAACCGGCAGCTGGAGAATGGCTAATACATTAATCAGAGCCCTAGCCGCCAGAAAGATCACTCAAAGCCATTATGCAATCCTTACTCATCCGGAATCAACCAGAGGAGAAATAATAAATAATATTCTTAATATTACCCATCATTTGGAAAAAACAGACGGTTTCAACGTGGTAATAAATATATTTGTCACAGCCTACGAAGGGACCCCTTTCATGGAAAAAGCTGATGAGCTGGGGATGACCCGCTTCGCCATCAGCCCGACCGGAGCGAGGATAAAACTCCCGGTCAGACTCCTGCCTAGGAATAAGGAACTGACACGGGATCTATTGACAGCTCTCAAAGTCCGCAGCCCATCATTAAGAATGATGAATAGAATTCAAAGATCAATCACCGATCCTGAAGAAGCCAAAGATTTCAGCAGAGGGAGAGAAAGAATACGCCTGGCCAGGGAATTTACAATCAACAATAAAATCTATTCAAGAGAAAAACCATTGCAGGAAGGAGCGTTGGGGGAACTAGGGTTACTCTTAATGGGAGAAGAGTTAGAACCGCTTCAATTTAGACAGCCCTAAACTTCGGCAAAAACAGTCCGGAAATGCCGGTCAACAGAACGATCCAACCTAAAATTTCCAGCGCAACTCGGACACCGTATATATCAGCTACGATCCCGGCAATAAGAACGGGAAAGACAAAGGCCGAATTGATCAGCATATTTTGCACCCCAAAGACCCGCCCGCGCACCTCTTTGGGGATCCGATGCTGTAAAATCGTCTGGATTGACGAGGTAATAAAAATATTACCCAGGCCGAGAATGGAAATAAAAAAGAGAGCATAATGCAAGTTACTGACCTGCCCGATCCCTAATAACGCCAAACCGGAAAAAATAAAACTGATAATAACGATTGTACCCATTTTCATAAAGCGATGTAACCGCTCCAACAACCCCATTCCGACAAACATCCCCACCCCGACCGCAATGATCAGATAACCAAAATTCTCCGCCCCAATCCCCAAAACATCTTTAGCGTAGGAAATGGCCAAAAGAGATATAACAGCGATCGCCGAAGTGGCGACACACAATTTGATCAGAGCATATTTCACAATATCACTGCGGCGAATAAATTCTAAGCCGAATAACAGATCTTTGAGAACCGAGTTATCTTGAGCGGCTACTTTTGGCTCATGCTTCTTTAAGGGGATCAAAGCCACCGACCCGGCCGCGATAAAATACAATACAGCCGCCGCAATAAAGGTCCCTTTATTCCCAAAGAATGTGACCAGCGGCGCCCCCAAACCAAAACCGATAACAGAAGCCCCCATCCAGGTGATCATAAATAACGAGTTGGCCACAATTAAATCCTGTTTTTGCACCAACTCGGGGATCGAAGAGGTTTCAGCCGGCGCAAAAAACTGCATCGAAGTGTAGATTAAAAAACTGACCAGGAAAATCAGAACCATCGACTGATTAATCAAAGGGAC
>JBDRIF010000022.1:0-4628 GCA_043816125.1 bacterium | reverse complement strand
ACGATCAAATATGCCTTGGAGCGTCCGACAAAAAAAGTTTATATCAATCAATTAAATGTCGATTCACCTTACAATACTTATAAGCGTTACGGTTTGCCGCCAGGGCCGATATGTAATCCGGGGATTGAGTCGATTAGAGCTGCTGTCTATCCGGCTGAAACAAATTATTATTTCTTTGTGGCGAATAAAGATGGCTCACATATTTTTACCAGAAACAATGATGAACATCTGAAGGCGAGACGATCAGTAAGATAGACGCAGGATAAATTAGAATATTGAAGAAAAATACAGGAAAAGCTGTAACGGAAACCTTTAGGTTTCCATATTTATCAGACACAAATGTACTCAAATTTCAAAAGAAAGCGTAATAGGGCTTCAAATTTCAATTACAAAGGGGCTTACTCCTATTTTTTAACTATTCGTACCGCTGACAAACATAAATATTTCGAAGAGGGGCTAGTCGTAGCTGACATTATTGAATGTTTAAGGCGAGAGGCCGATGCTTTTCATTTTAAAGTATATGCCTATTGTTTCATGCCAGATCATCTTCATTTATTGTTGGTGGGTGATTATGAGTCCGAACTTATCAGGTTCATGAAAATGTTTAAGCAAAAAACAAGTTATAATTATAAACAAAAGCATGGAAATGTGCTTTGGCAGAAAAGCTATTATGACCATATTATCAGACAGAAGAATAAAGTGAACGAAATGACAGCTTACATCTTTTATAACCCTGTAAAATCAGGATTGGTTAATGACCCAAAGCTTTACCCATACTCAGGATCTCTGGTTTTTGATTATGAGGCGTTTTGCGATAACCTTGATCTTCTCGCTAACATTGATCCGAGCACTCTTTTGAAATAAACTGGCGACCTAAAGGTCGCCGCTACATTTGTTCTTCAAGCTGACGTTACGTTACACCGAAAGCGAGGCTTTTATTCCCACTCAATAGTCAAAGGGGGCTTGGAGGAGACTGAAATTATTGCTTTTTTTTGTTGATATATTGTTGGTGATGAATTAATTATGCAATCCGTTTCTTTAGTCAAATTGGATTATCTAAATGTGCAAGCATTACGTAGTAAGACTGCATTTAGAAAAGCGGTCAAGGTGGGTGGATTAGCCTGGGGGGATATGATCAGACAGGGACTTGGGCGGAGGGAAGAACTATTTCGCTGGTGGAGTGTACATAATTCTGCATATCTAAAATACCGCTTAGGTCAGGATAACTTCTCGATTCCTCATTTTTGGGGGTTGCAAAGAGCCTGTTCAAGATCGTATATGGCCAAGGAGCAATTAAGAACTGATTTCTATACATCCTACAGCATGGCCCAGGCTAGAAGAGTTAGTGAATTCAGGGGCGGCTTTAATCTTTTTGATCCGGCTGCTGGGCCTAGTGACTCGCTCTGGCAGCCGAGAAAAGAACCTCAATTAGTTGAGCTCTCTTTGCCTTATTTGGTAAAACTGAACCGCCAAGCAGAAAAGGATCCGAGCAAGATAATGCCTGCGATGAGATATGGGCGTCTGCTACTCGAACAACGACTTAGAGCAGGGCTCTTTGATCAGGCGCTCTATCTTTATTGTTCCATTTATAAAAAAAACGATGCGATTGTTTCAGTTTCAATTAATCTTCCTGGCGTTTATGACACAGTTGTTGGTCTTAATGGTTACGAAAGTGTCTGTTATAGGTTTGAAGTTGATTCTACCGGGGATCGTTTAATTGGTCGAATATTTCCAGACTTTACCTCGGCCCAAGCAAATCGACCAGAAGACTTAATCTTAGATACTGTCAGGGCTCTAAGGGCTGATGATGGGAGTTGGCAGGCTGAGAGCAAGTCAAATGTTATTGCTGTCGGTCCAAAAGCAAATTCAATTAATCAGTTAAGAAGAAATAATGTTGTTGATGTTTTGACGAAACTTAAAAGCGAACTGAAGTCAGGCGATGTTATTGTCTTGGGAAAATACAAGGTTAAGCCTCATGGCGAGGTGGAACTAAAAATTGCTAACCAATCAATTAAGTGTTGTGGCTATACTTCAAGGGCAGGGGAAAAAGTGATTGGGATTGCGGTTCAGGTGGGGGCAGAAAAAAGAGCATACTTTTTTCTGTCTGAAGATATTGATTTGGATAAATTGGAAACCCTTGATCTGGCGAAAGCCATTATTAAAGGGGGGCATGTAATAGCAAATAAATCTGATGGTACTTGGCAGGTTATGTGGAGTCATCTCTCTGAACGGTCTCACGTTTTGGCACAGGCCAAAGCTTATGCTGAGTTTTTGTATGCTGAAGATAATGGGGCGGCTCTCTTTGAAATTGATTGGAATGTGAAAAGACCCACAATGAAAAAAAGACGAGCTGACGGTTCTGTGAATACGTCAAAGCGGGCTCAGCTTGAGAAAAGACCGAATGGGGTCCCCCTGGTTGTCTCTTTGCCGGATGATTTCTCGGACGATTCTGCTGCCTCGACTACAAGGCAGCTGGGCAATTCTAAGTTGATTGAATTTAGAAAAAAGAACGGAGAGCATAGAGTTATTGCTCTTGGGTTAGTTGTTTTTCAAGTAAAAGATGGGGGTAAGACTGCCAGAATAGTTAGACTGGATAATGTTGCTTCAGTACTAAAATTGGTTTCTGATGGCGTATTTAGTCTAATAGAATTAAGGGACGAACTGCAGACCCCTTATCTACTTAATCAACATTTTGCCTTGATCAAGCCGGCTTTGAGGCAAATTGGAGTTAAACTTATTGCTCAAGAATTTGATGTCCCGTCTGAAAAGAAGCCTCCACCAGTGAAGGCTTCCAAAGCGAAGGCTCCGAAAGCGAAGGCTCCAAAAACAAAGGTGCCTAAAGTGACGCAACCTAAGGAGATCAATTCTCCTGTTAGCCGTCTTTCATCTGCTGAAATTACGAAGGCGACTAAGCGAGCTATCGCTACTCTCAGGGATCCGAAAATTGATTTAAGTTTATTTGATATTGGCCGAGAATTAGGCGTATCTGATATGACTCTCTGGAATATAGTAAATAATGGGCGCGCAAGTACGAAGGAGATTCTAACTGGACTCCAACGACTTGTTCAAGAACATAGCGGGTCAAATAAATTATTTGATAATCAGATCCTAAGAGGCTCGATGTCAATGGATCAGAAATAATCGTTAACTAATTATTCCCACTCAATAGTCGAAGGGGGCTTGGAGGAAATGTCGTAAACAACACGATTAACTTCCGGAACTTCATTGACAATCCTGGTCGACATTTTTTCCAGCAGATCATATGGTAGGCGAGCCCAATCGGCCGTCATGGCATCTTTGGAGGTGACAGCTCGAATGGCGACAGTGTTTAAGTAGGTTCTCTTGTCTCCCATAACTCCGACAGTCCTGATCGGCAGGAGGACGGCAAATGATTGCCAGATCTCTTTATACAGACCGGCATTCTTAATTTCGCCAACCACAATATCGTCCACTTCCTGTAAAATAATTACTCTCTCCTTCGTCACTTCGCCGATAATCCTGATTGCCAATCCGGGGCCGGGGAACGGTTGGCGGGAGACGATATCTTCAGGGACTCCCAATTCTTTTCCTAAGGCTCTAACTTCGTCTTTGAATAGTAAGCGTAACGGCTCAACTAATTTAAAACCCATTTTTTCCGGCAAGCCGCCGACATTGTGATGTGTTTTTATTTTTTTTGCTACTTTCCCGGTAGTTGTCCCTGGTACGGCCGATTCGATAACATCAGGATAAAGGGTCCCTTGGGCTAAGAAGGGGGTGTCGCCGCCGATCTTCTTGACCTCTTCCTCAAATGTTCTAATAAAGTTTTCACCGATAATCTTTCTCTTTTCTTCCGGATCTACAACCCCGGCTAGTTTACCGAAAAACCGGTCGGCGGCATTGATGTGAATAAAATTGACCTTAAATCGGCCGGTGAACAGGTCGTTGATTTTTTTGGCTTCGTTTTTTCTCATGAAACCCTGGTCGATAAACATGCAGGTCAGTTGTGTGCCGACCGCTTTATTGAGTAGGGCGGCAACTGTGGTTGAATCGACACCGCCGGAGAGAGCTAGTAGAATTTTTTCTTTGCCCACTTTTTCTCTGATTAGTCTAACTTGTTCTTCGACAAAGTTCGCCATTGTCCAGGTCGGTTTGCAACCGCAGACAATGTAGATGAAATTCTTTATTACTTCCAGCCCCTTGGGAGTATGGACAACCTCGGGATGGAATTGGACGCCAAAAAGTTTCTTCTCCGGGTTGCCGATAGCGGCGAATTTTGTGTTGTCGGTGTGGGCCAGAGCGGTGAATCCTTTTGGCAGATCTATAACCGAATCGCCGTGGCTCATCCAGCATTGCATCTGGCTGTCGAGACCGGCAAAAAGGTTCGACTGGTCGTCAATGATCAGGTCGGCTTTGCCGTATTCTCTTTTCTTCCCTTGTTTAACATTCCCTTTCAGGTCGTGGGCCATCATTTGTAGTCCGTAGCAAATACCGAGGACCGGGATCCCAGCTTCCCAGATAGCCTGATCAACTTTGGGGGCATCTGCTTCGTAAACCGAACCGGGCCCGCCGGAAAAGATAACGCCTTTAGCATTGAGTTCTTTTAGTTTGGAAACAGAGGTATCGTGCGGTAAGACTTCGCAATAAACATT
>JBDRIF010000021.1:0-4710 GCA_043816125.1 bacterium | reverse complement strand
TATGCTAAGGCGAAAAGCGTTGGATTTTGTGGTGGAAAAAGCGAAGATCCAAGAGGCCTAAAGGCCTATAGGCCTTTAGGAAAAAGGGGGAAACATGAAAGAACGTAATCAATTGATCCCGATGGTTGTCGAACAGTCGGCTCGCGGGGAGCGGTCGTACGATATCTATTCTCGTCTATTAAAAGAGCGAATTATCTTCGTCGGCACTCCGATCGATGATGATGTTGCCAACATTATCATTGCTCAACTTCTCTTTTTGCAATCGGAAGACAGCAATAAAGATATAAACATGTACATCAATTCACCGGGCGGGGTCGTAACTGCCGGTTTGGCAATTTACGATACCATGCAATATATTAAATGCCCTGTTTCGACTATCTGTTTGGGCCAGGCTGCTAGTTTGGGGGCGTTGCTCTTAACTGCTGGAGCCAAAGGGAAACGGTTTGCTCTTCCCAATGCCAGAATCATGATCCATCAGCCGTTGGGTGGGGCGCAGGGGCAGGCGACTGACGTTGAAATCCAGACCAAAGAGATGCTTCGGATCAAAAAACTGTTGCACGATATCTTGGTTACCCATACCGGACAGACCCTTGATAAGATCGAAAAAGATACCGATCGTGATTACTATATGACGGCTCCCGAAGCAGTGAAGTATGGCCTGGTTGACGAGGTAATCAAGTCTGCTGCAACCCTCAAACCGGTTTCAAAAAAGTCCAAATAAAATAATTTATGGCTGGCCAAGCCAAAAAATCAGATAAAAAGTCTAGCGAGAGACACGAAACACTGCCTCTTATCCCTTTACGCAACATAGTCGTCTTTCCGCAAATGATTGTCCCTCTATTTATCGGCCGCAGTCTTTCTCTTAAGGCGCTGGAAGAGACGATCGAGCGAGAAAAGATGATCGTTTTCGCTTCCCAGCACAACGAAGAAGACGAAGATCCAGAACCTAAAGATATTGCCAAGATCGGGACGTTGGCTGAGATAATTCAGCTGATGGCTTTGCCCGATGGAACGACCAAAATTCTGGTTGAGGGAATCTGTCGGGTTCGGTTGACTGATTTTACGCAAACAGAGCCTTTCTTTCGGGTGGCAATCAGGCGGATGACCGAACCCGAGGAGATAACTGTTAAAGCCGAGGCTTTGGTTCGAACTGTTATCAAATCTTTTGAACAATACGTCAAACTCAATCCTCGCATTCCGGCCGAAACTTTAATGTCGATCGTTAATGTCGACAGCCCCGGCAAACTGGCCGATCTGGTCGCTTCTTACCTTTCTCTCCGCTTAGAAGACAAACAATCAATTTTAGAAGCTGTCGACGTCGAAAAACGGCTCAAGCAACTTGTCGATATTCTGGAAAAAGAGATCGAGGTTTTGGGTGTGGAGAAAAAATTACAGGGAAAAGTGCGGCATCAGATCGAGAAAGTACAAAAAGAGTACTATCTTAAGGAGAAGCTGCGGGCAATCCAGGAAGAGCTGGGTGAAGAAGAAGATCTCGATAATCCAGAAGTCGGCGAATACAAGCGGAAGATCACTAAGGCCAAGCTGCCTGATGAGGTAAAAGACAAAGCTCTTAAGGAACTGGCTAGATTAAAACATCTTCCGCCGATGGGCTCAGAAGTTTCTGTGATCAAAACTTATCTCGATTGGCTGGTGGAGATGCCGTGGAAAAGGAAATCGAAGAGCCGGATCGATATTAACGAAGTAGAAAAGATTTTGAACGAAGATCATTTTGGGTTGGAAAAAGTTAAAGAGAGGATCTTGGAATATTTCGCTGTCCGTCAGCTGACCGGCAAGATGGGAGGGACAATTCTCTGTTTAGTCGGTGCTCCCGGAGTTGGGAAGACGTCGGTTGCCCGCTCAATTGCTCGGGCGATGGGGCGCAAGCTTGCCCGAATTTCTCTTGGCGGCGTGCGGGACGAAGCGGAAATCCGCGGCCATCGCCGAACTTATGTCGGCTCTCTGCCGGGACGGATAATCCAATCGATTCACAAGGCCAAAGTAAAAAATCCGGTCTTTCTGTTGGATGAAGTCGATAAATTAGGCAATGACTTTCGCGGCGACCCGGCGGCTGCTTTGCTGGAAGTTTTGGATCCGGAAATGAACAAAGAGTTTTCCGATCACTATCTGGAAGTCGCTTTTGATCTGTCTGATGTTTTTTTCATTACCACGGCAAATTTGCGCGAACCGATTCCCCGGCCATTGCTTGACCGGATGGAAGTCATTCAAATGTCGGGTTACACCGAAAAAGAGAAACTGGAAATCGCCAAGGGATATTTAATCAAACGTGAATTGGAAAGACATGGGCTGACCGCTGACAAAGTTGAATTTTCCGAGGAAGCCTTGATGTTGATTATCGGAGAATATACCCGTGAGGCCGGAGTCAGGAATCTGGAACGGGAGATCGCTAAGGTTTTACGTAAAGTAGCTACTCATATAGTAAAGACCGACAGCAAAGAGAAAGTTGTTGTTGAAGCCAAGGACCTGACTACTTATTTAGGTGCGGCCAAATATCGTTTTGGCCTGGCCGAAGAGACAGATCAGATAGGGACCGCTACCGGCTTGGCCTGGACTGAAGTCGGGGGAGATACCTTGCCGGTGGAGGTTACTGTTTTGCAGGGGAGAGGGAATCTGACTTTAACAGGGCAGATGGGCGATGTGATGCAAGAGTCAGCCAAAGCGGCAATGAGTTGTGTTCGGGCGCGAGCGCAAAAGTTTGGGCTCGAAGAAAACTTTTATCGTCGGATTGATGTTCATATTCATGTCCCTGAAGGGGCGGTCCCCAAAGATGGCCCTTCGGCCGGGATTGCTATTGCCACCGCTCTAACTTCTGCTTTAACCAAGATACCGGTCAAAAAGTCGGTGGCGATGACCGGAGAGATAACTTTACGCGGTCGGGCGCTGCCAATCGGCGGCTTAAAAGAGAAATTATTGGCGGCCAGGCGGGCAGGGATAAAAACTGTAATCATTCCTGATGAGAATCAACGCAATTATGATGAGATAAAAAATGAAATTCCGGCTGATTTGGAGATCAAGTTCGTGAAAGATCTGGATGAGGTGCTAGAATTGGCTCTGGCCGGTAAGTTGTGGGAGAAGACGGAAGAGGAAGTTATTAAAAAGGCCAAAGATGATGGCAAGTGGTACCTGCCTCCGTCAATGCAGTCTTAAGGAGGAAATTGATGAATAAGATAATTGTTGTTAGTTGTTTGTTGTTAGTTGTTAGTTTGGTAGGTGGTTGTGGCGAGAGGGTAGAAACTACGGAATATTTTTACTCGCCCACTTTTACCAATGACGGGAAGGTTCTTTATGTCGGATTAGTCGAGAGTGTGACCAAAAATAACTTAGGTTCGCAACTTGGCTCCTCTTCCAGCCAGTATGTTAAAACAATCTATCCGACCGGTACCGGAGAATCCATTACTTTATTTGATGCGACGGCCGAGATTCCTTATCATCTAAGTTGTTCCCCGACCAGAGATTATGTCGCATATTTAGGGGCACTATCAAATAGTCGTTATGGAAAAATTGTCATTAAATCCATCTCCACCGAAGCTTTTACCGGCTTACAAGATGTCGAGCTTAGTTTTGATCCGCCGATTAGGTCATTTGACTGGACGCCGGATGGGAATGGTTTTGTCTATTGCACAACAAATGAAGTCAGGATTCGTGCCTGGAATGATTATACCGGATCCAGCGATACGTTAATTACCGCCGAATCGGGGCTCACTTTTGTCAGCTGGCAATATGGTGGAAGAGTCGCTTTTGTCAGAACTTCCGGGGCTGATACATTATTATCTCTGATTTATTCTGATGGGAGCGGGCGAATAGACTTGACCGCTGCCGCTTCTGTCGACCTGCCGCAAATTTCCGCAGTTAATACGAATGAAGTATTTGGTATTGCCGGTGGCGCTTATTGTAGCGTGGATGTTTCTGCTGTAACTCCGGCCACAGTAGAGGTAGAGCCGAGTTTTACCGGAGTTTTGCCCCGGTTGTCTCCCGATGCGACAATGGTCACTTATAGTAAGTCAGGGGAGACTAGTGGAGTTTATATCCTTTATACAGCAACTGGGACAGAAGAAGCGATTAAATAGTCAAAGCGGCCAGCATCGCTTGAGCCTTGTGTAATGTTTCATAATATTCGTTTTCGGGCTCTGAGTCGGCCACAATTCCGGCCCCAACTTGAATATACGCTTTCCCCTTCTTAATTATTATTGTCCTGATCACAATGTTTAGATCCATTGCTTGTTTATGAGGATCGATCCAGCCGATGCTTCCGGTGTAGAGTCCTCGCTTGATCGGTTCCAGCTCTTCTATAATCTCCATCGAGCGGATTTTGGGGCAACCGGTTATTGTTCCGCCGGGAAACATCGCTTTAACTAGATCAAACCAAGTTTTGTCTTGTTGAAGCTTTCCTTTTACGTTGGAAACGATATGCATAACATGAGAATACTTTTCAATCACCATCTGTTCGTTAACATGAACCGAATTGTATTCGCAAACTTTCCCCAGATCGTTCCTTTCGAGATCGACCAGCATGATATGTTCGGCCCGTTCTTTTTCGTTGAGGATTAATTCTTCTTCCTTGGCGTAGATTGGACGGGTACCGGCAATCGGTCGGGTCTCCGCGATTCCCTGTTCTAATTTAATTAATCTTTCCGGGGAGCAACTTATTACTTGCCAGTCACCAAAATCGAAGTAGGAGGCGAAAGGGGAGGG
>JBDRIF010000020.1:0-13921 GCA_043816125.1 bacterium | reverse complement strand
GAGATGTGTTCCGATTCAAGGCGTAATCTGAAATGATTGAGGGCAATTTCCTGGTGGTCTAAGACGCGGCATTTTTCTTGAGTAGTCATCGATTTCTTACATTATAACATATATGATATAATTTATTAAGTTCATGGGCGGGCGTAGCTCAGTTGGTAGAGCTTTTGCTTCCCAAGCAAAAGGTCGTGGGTTCGAGCCCCATCGCCCGCTCTTTTTTTTGGCGCGATGGCCGAGTGGCTAGGCAGCGGTCTGCAAAATCGTTTACGGCGGTTCGAATCCGCCTCGCGCCTTGTGTTTGCGCGGTTAGCTCAGTTGGTTAGAGCACTTGCTCGACAAGCAAGGGGTCACTGGTTCGAGTCCAGTACCGCGCACCATTTTATCTGAAATTTCCTCATAACACTTCCGATAACAATTTGGAGGTATTCATTATGCTTAACCGATTAGGCTCTATCAACCACTTCAGCGCTATTCATGTTTTTTCAAAAGGAGTTGCTCATCATTATTTATTACAAAGTAAAGTTATGGCGAAAGATCTGACCGGTGATGGGGGGCATTTAGGTAGTCGAGAAGCTGTGCGAGAGTTAAGTGATAGGATCTTACCGGCATTTGCAACCGTTTCTGGAACAAGTGATACACAACGACAAGGTTTTAGAATTGTAGTCGATATTTCGCCTGGTGAAATGGCGAGAGTCCAATTGTTGGCTGGAGAGGGTGTCCCTGCCCAAAGCCATCAGGATTGGCGTACTGCGGGCTCAAAGTGGGATCCTAATGGTCCTGCTTTTATTTTCAAAAAAGGGGCGGAGGCTGCCAGAAACGGCTGGACAAATGCTTTTGGCGATGGGAATGGGCCGAAAATGTTTTATTCCGGAGAAGACAGGAATTTCTTTGGTCTGGTGCCAGGCGATTTAAAAGCGCCGATCCATTGGCTGATCATGACCCAGGAACGCTTTGGTAATATCATGGATAAAGGTTTTACAGCAGAGCATCTGATAAAATTATTCGAAACTGCTTACGCGTTGCTCGAAGAAAAGGGGCTGAATGATCAACCGATCAGGTTGGTGGCAAACACTGGGACCGGTTTTCAGGCCGGAGAAAGAGTTCATCTTCATGTCATGGTTTCTCCACATGGGTTCTTTACCATGTTTCCTCAAGATCTCGGTTTTTTTGTGAAACCTGACGGCACAATTGAAGCCCCCGAAGGCTCCAGACCTCATCAAAATATCATTAGAATGATCGATCGCCGGAAGAGATATGCTGAATTTACCCCCTCTCACGCCCAGGAACGAGCGAAGATTGACGCGATACTAGAAGGATTGATCCCTTTACTCTGAAGATTCGCCGCGTAGTCTTTTCTTGAGTTTGATGGTCGCTTCTTTGCAGATGCGGCTGACTTGGGATTCGGATAGGCCGACCTCTTTGCCGATCTCTTTGAAAGTTTTATCTTCTTTGTAATATTTAGTCACGATCTGTTTTTCTTTCTCTTCAAAATCACCCATCGCCGAATCGAGATGGAGGAATTTGTCGGCCTGCTCGTGAGCGATCTGCTTTTTGTTGAAAGCCATATAGACTCCGGCGGCAGATTGGACATATTCGTAAATTCCGGCGACCGGGTCGCCTCCACGCTTGCGTAAATAATCTTGCATTGAGCCTTTTAAACGGACCGAAACATAAGGCCAGAGGTCGCCGCGCCGAGGATCCCAGGTTTTAATGCATTCAACAAAAGCAATTCTGGCTTCGGAGGCGAGGTCGTCGGCTTCATGTTGTTGAATATGACGAGGGAGGGTCGAGACATACCAACGGACGGTCGAATTGATCTGTTGCTTGTATTTCTCCACGGTTTCATCCGAGTGTTTGAGGAATTCTTCGCGCAGGATTCTGATAATCCTGTCTTCTACTTCTTTTTTGCTAACCATTAAAATCTCTTAACAAGCTTTTTCAGCATATCTTTGACCCGGTCTTGCAGCATTTCCTGATTAAAACGCCTGGCCCACTGCTGGGCAAATTTCCAGGAAGAGCGGAGGACAGGGGAGATACCGACCGGTATCGGCTCTTCGATCCCCGGATGGCCAATCTTTTTTAAATCTTTCGGCGATATTCTTCTGATTTCTGACATCTTTCTCCTTTATTGTAGCAAAATGATCAGTCCGACGCAATCATGCCGATACTCTGCACTTTAACCTGTGGGACGACTTCATTGTAGGATAAGACCGCGATATCGGGAAAACTTCGCTCAATAAAACGTTTGAAATGAGGCCGCAGGCGAGGGGAGCAGAGAATTACCGGGCGGAGTTTCATCCGCTTAAAGTTCTTGGTATGCCCGGAGATCTGAACTAAAATCCTTTCGCCGACATTGGGGTCGACCGCTAAAAAGGAACCGTATTCCGATTGATGGATCGCCCCGGTTAAAGTCTCTTCCAGCGCCGGATCGATTGTGACTACGGTGATTACGTTCTCTTTATCACAATAACCTTCGCAAATCTGCCGGGCGAGTGATTGCCGGACATATTCGGCTAAAATATTAATATCACGTGACAGATGGGCATAATCGGCCAGTCGTTCTAAAATTGTCGAAAGATCGCGGATAGAGACCCTTTCTCTGACCATCAGCTGTAAGACTTTGTGTACCTGACCCAAAGAGAGTAGATCGGGAATTAATTCTCTAACAATAGCCGCGTTGGAGTTCTTGACCAGTTCGATCAACGACTGAACATTTTGTCTGGTCATGATTTCGTCGGCAAACCGTTTAACCACTTCCATAAAATGTTCGGAGATAACATCGACTGGTGACTTAGCCTCGATCCCCAGTTTCTGGAGTTGGGGTAATTGCTCGTCCTGGATCCAGGTGACCGGATCAGTCGGGGTGGTTGGACTTTTTAATTCAATGCCGGTAAGTTTTTTCGCTTTGACTTGAGCCAGCGAGAGATCGACCATATGGTGGCCGACCTTTATTTCTGCTGTAGCCACTTTGGTGCCACGAATCTCAATAACATACTGATCGGGGGGCAAGCTTAGATCGTCCATGACTCTAACCCCAGGAATAACAAAGCCCAACTCCTGGCCGATATTGTAGCGGATCAAGGTAATGCGTTCAAGGAGCGCCCCTTTTTGAGCCGGGTCAATTAACGGAATAAGATTGCGGCCGGCTTTGAGAGAGAGTGGGTCTAAGCCTAACGTTCCCAGAATACTTTCCGGTTTTTTCATCGCATCTTTGGCCGAGACCTCTTCGGTGACAACTTGAGATTCATCTTTGGCTTGCTCGGCCCGGAGCATAAACAAGGCGATCCCGCCGGTTAAAAAGGCCATAAAGAGAAAGGGGATTGTTGGGATCCCGGGGATCAGGGCGAAAATACCGAGAATAATACAGACAAAGGCAAAGGCTCGGGGCTGGGCAAAAATCTGGTTCGCCACGTCGGTCCCTAAACTCATATCGGAAGCCGATTTGGTAATAACTAAACCGGTGGCAATTGAGATCAAAAGTGAAGTTACCTGCGCAATCAGTCCGGCACCGATCGTTAACAAGGCGTAGATTGTAAGAGCTTCCATCACCCCGATACCGCGCTGTAGCCAGCCAACCAAGAGACCGCCGATAATATTGACCAGAACGATGATAATACCGGCGATCGAATCTCCGCGAACGAACTTGTTGGCACCATCCATGGAACCGAAGAAGGTCGCTTCGCGTTCGATTTTTCTCCTGCGGTTACGGGCCTCGGTCGCATCGATCAAGCCGGCGTTTAGATCGGCATCGATTGACATCTGTTTGCCGGGCATGGCGTCCAAGGTAAAGCGGGCAGATACCTCAGCAACACGTTCGGAACCTTTGGTGATAACGACAAAGTTGACGATCGTAATGATCGTAAAGATAATTGCCCCTACTATATAATTGCCTCCGACAACAAAGGAGCCGAAAGCGGCGATAACCTCGCCGGCATACGCATCGGAAAGAATTAGGCGGGAGGCGGCAATATTTAAAGCTAAGCGCAAGACGGTAATGATCAATAAGACCGATGGAAAAGCGGCAAACTCGAGCGGCTCTTTCAAGTACATTGCGACCAGCAGAACGACTAGAGAGAAAGCAATGTTTACAGTTAACAGAAGATCTAGGATAAAAGGCGGGAGAGGGACCAGCATCAGAGCGATAATAACAACCAGGAGTACGGCTACGAAGAAATCGCTGGCTGAGAAAAGTTTGTTAACCCCTTTAAAACTTATACCTGGTATTGCCATATTCTAACCGATTATACCTTTAGCGTGGAGCCAGGGCAATAGAAGCTTTTTTCCTGGCCGCCCGATCTTTTTTGATTTTATACACATATGCCAAGACTTCGGCCACAGCTTTATATAATTCTGGTGGCAATTCGCGTTTAACCTTGGTTGTTCGGTAAATTGAACGGGCCAGTGGTTCGTTTTCTACAATGGAGATCTCATGGGCTTCCGCGATCTTCCGGATCTCCTCGGCAATTTTTCTCTCACCTTTGGCTAATAAGACTGGAGCGCGCATCTTGGCCCGGTCATATTTGAGCGCGACAGCGATATGGGTCGGGTTGGTAACAACTACGTCGGCTTGCGGGACCGATGACATCATTCGTTGCTGCGCAACCTGGCGTTGCAGATCACGCATCCTCTGTTTGACCATCGGATCTCCCTCTAGTCGCTTGTATTCTTCTTTGACCTCTTGCTTGGTCATCTTGAGATTCTTCATGTATTCAAACCGTTTGTAAAAATAGTCTAAAATTGCCACTATAATGTAAAACATGCCGATCCTAATCGCAATTTTATAAGCGATTGTCCCTCCGAGAATGATAGTTTGAAAAGGGTCGGCATCGATTAAGACAACAATGTAAGGGAGATCCTCTTTGGCGGCGGAATAGGCGATATAAAAGACAATTAAGATCTTGAAAAGCGATTTAATAAGTTCAACAAATCCTTGCATGCCGAACATTTTCTTTAAACCTTCCAGGGGATTTAATTTTTCAAATTTTGGAGTGAGAGGATCGGTCGAAAAGACAAAACCTGTTTGGGCCGCTTCGGCGATAAAGGTGGTGAACCAGGCGACTGCAAAGAAGGGTAAGACTACCAGCGTTAAGCCTCTGATCCCTATGATAAGAATGTAAGCGGCAAAACCGGCGTTGAAGTTAATTGCTTCGGGGATCAGGGTGAAGATTGTTCTGACCATAGTAATAATGTTGTCCCAGATGTAGGGGCCAAAATAATTGAATGACCAATAAGAGGCAATCAAGACAAAAGCTACCGTAATTTCCCGGCTTTTGGCTATCTGCCCTTTTTCTCTCGCCTCTCTTAATTTATGAGGGGTCGGTTCTTCGCTTTTATCTCCGCCTTGTTCACCCACCGGTTTCTCCTTTTACTTGACGGCACTGAGCATAAATGTAATTTGCGTCATCATGACCCCGACTAAATTATTTACATATTTTAATATAAATGGAAGAGTAAGTAATAAGGCAAAAATTCCGAGAGAAGGTTTGACTTGGAAACCGAGCATAAAAACGTTTACCTGCGGGGCAACACGGGAAACAACGCCAAAGGTAAAATCAGAAATAAAGATCAAGAGGACCGCCGGAGCTGCCAACTTGATGCCGGTGACCCACAAGGCCCCGCCCAGTCCAATAATTTGTTGGGCCATATCTGGCGAGGTAAAGTTGGCAAAGTGGCCAACAGGTAAGACGGTAAAACTTTGTTGCAGGGCTGTTAATAAGAGGTGATGGCCGTTGGCGGTAATAAATATTATTAGGGCGAGGAAAAAGGACAAGCGGCCAATAACAGAAATTACTGCGCCAAAGACCGGGTCGAGGGCGGTGGCGACAGACAAGCCCATCTGCATGTCGGCGATCTCTCCGGCCGCCTGGATGGCGATAAAGATAATGTCGCAGATAAAGCCGATCACAAAACCGAGGGCGACTTCCATCAATATGGCCGTGATAAAACCCGGCATGGTGGTTGGCAGGAGAGGGAAGACGGGGGTGACAAACCATAAGACAATTGAAGTCCAGATAACAATCGCAGTTTTTCCGACAAAGGGGAAACTGCGAGAATTAAAAAGAGGAGCACGAATAAAAACTCCGGCGAGCCGGGCGATAATGAGAAAGAGGATCGCTAATTGCTTGACCGAGATGATCATCTGGCCATACTCGGGATGGTGTTCCAAAGGGTCGCTGTGAAATCAACCATGACCGAGAAGATCCAGGGGGAGGTGGCGGCCAGCATTAGGAGAACGGCGATAACTTTGGGCACGAATGTTAAGGTTTGCTCTTGAATCTGGGTAACCGCCTGGAACAAGCTGATCATAAAACCGACCGCCAGCCCGACGCCGACTATCGGCAGTGAGATCATCAACACTGTCGTGATTCCCTGATATAATACTTGGACCGCAAAATCTTGATTCATGTTATTACCTAAAACTTAGTAACAAGCCGCGTGAAATGAGATTCCAACCGTCGACCAGAACAAAGAGCAATATTTTAAACGGCAAAGAGACCATGACCGGTGACAACATAAACATACCTAGCGATAATAGAATGTTGGCCACTGTTAAGTCGATAATGATAAACGGGACAAAGAGTAAAAACCCTATTTGAAAAGCTGTTTTGAGCTCCGAGATCATAAACGCCGGTATTAAAACATAGACCGGAACATCATCAGCTGTCTGAGGTACTGCGATCTTGGAAAATTGGACAAATAAAGCCAGGTCTTTTTCTCTCGTCTGTCGGATCATGAATTGCTGCAACGGTTTTAAGCCGATTTCAAAAGCCTTGGCCTGATTAATTGTTCCCGCATTGTAGGGGATAACTGCTTTTTCGTTGATCTCCTGCCAGACCGGTCCCATAATAAAGACGGTCATAAACAAGGCGAGGCCAATAATGACACTGCTCGGCGGAACCTGTTGGGTGCCGACCGCCGTTTTAACCAGTGAGAAAACAATAATAATTCTTAAAAATGAGGTGACCGAGATCAGAAAGAAAGGGGCGAGTGATATAAGGGACATGGAAAGGATCAACTGAATGCTGTTGCTAAATTGAGGCGAATCCATTAATTGTTTTAGGTTAATTTGTGCATCTAACGGGCTGGCCGCAAAAACGACGCCGCCAACCAATAATAATAGAGCGATGAGTAATATTTTTTTCATTTAGATGGTGCTTTCTTCGAGTTTATCGATTCGCGTAACTTGTTTATTGCCGCTCATGACAAACCAACTATCTTTGCCAACTTTAATTACATAAGCGTATACCTGCGGTTCCAGATAGACTCGGTCGACAATTTCGATCATTTTTCCTTTGCCGGCGGTTTTTATCCTGGGGAGAAAGTAACGGCCCGTAATATATAGCAAAGCCAAAATAACCAGCAGGGAGAAAAAGACCTGCATGATGTAGCCGAATGTTATGATCGGTGTTGATTGCAAAACCAAGGCTTCTGTTGTCATTTTACCAGCACATTTGTAATTCTTAAACCGTAGGAGTCGTCAATGGCGACAACTTCACCCTGGGCAACTAATTGTCCGCCAACTTTTAGATCGAGCGGTTCGCCGGCCAGGCGGTCGAGCTCGATGATTGAACCTTCGGCTAAATCCAGGATCTCCTTAAGAGACAATTCTGTCTGTCCCAATTCAACCGTCGCCTGAACAGGAATATCTCCTAACATCTGCTGGTTTATCTGCTCACCTTTTTCACCGGCCTGGAACTCGGGAAATTTCACATTTTTTACATCCATTTTTTTCCTCCTTTTACCCCGAGCTACGTCGAGGGGTTATAAATCATCATCTAAGAAGTCGTCTTCTAAATCAAAATCATCATCATCGTCATCGTCGTCGAGGAAGTCGTCTTCAAAGTCTTGATCGAAAATATCTTTGTCTTTTGCCGGAGCAGGGGGCTTTGCTTTTGGCGGAGGGATTGGTGGTTTGACCGGTGGTTTTGGCATCGGCTTGGCTGGTAGAGGTAAGGTCGGTTTGACGGTAGGGGGCTGTTGAGGGGCTGCCGGGGTCGGAGAGGGTGGCGGGGTTGGCGCCGCAGGGGGAACAACTTCTTCTATGGATGGGGGAGCAATATTTATTGTCTCTTCCTGATTGAGCGAGGCGATCCGTACCGCCGTCCTCTCATCACGACTCCCTGGCTGGCAGAGTAGTTTTATCTTTTCTCCGATGGCTAGAGAGATGGCATCATCGATCGAGGTATTGAGCAAGACAACATCACCGATTTCCAGCTGATGCAGTTCGTTGGTGGTTAGTGCTGTTTTTCCCAGGGTGATATGGACCGGCGTAACAATACTGTTCAATAAAGCCTGGGGGAGAGCTGATAAGGTCAACGGTTTATGTTTATCCTGCTGTTGATATTTTGTCAGCAAGGCTTTTAAGTGACTGGCCAGATAGCCCATGGTGATTTTAGCCGGCGGGTTGTCGGCCAGGGCGATCTCGGCGCTAAAAGAGACATAGGTCGCCGATGTGTTTATAGCCGGGTCGATCGTAATATCGGGTGAGCCGACGACTTTTAGCTCTGGTTTGGGGACGGTGTTGGCAAAAGCGGCTACATAACTCTGCAGATATTCGTTGAATAGTGTGGCGAAGGCGGTGTTTTCTGAATCGGTTAATCCGCGGTTTAGAGGCTCCAAATCTCTGCTCCCCAAAGCGTAATTCAATATCGAGTTTGCTGTGCTAAGATCGAAGACCAAAGCAACCGGATCGTGCATTGAAGGGAGGGTTAGCCTGGTCTGGACAACCGGATTTTGAAAGGTTCGCAAGAAATTGATGTATGTTGTTTGTTCAACGCCCAGCGTGTAGAGCTCAACTGCCATCTTCAGGTCGACTTTGCAGAGCCTTAATAATTCCTGGATAAACTTATAGTGGATTTTGAGGGCGAGATTTAGTTCTTCTTTGGAGAGCCGGTCAAAACCGTAGAGGCCTGTTTTAACTTTTTTGACTAAAACTTTGGCTGGTTTGTAGGTGGTCCAGTCGCCAATGGCCGGCGGCAGCTTAACTGTTTTTTTGTGAGCCGTGATTTCTGGTTTGCCAGCTTTATTATCTGTCATGATCTGCTAAAAAGTTTATCAGTTTTACTTATGAAAGTCTATTGATAAATTGCGAGATCATGTCGGAAGCCATTTTGATAACCGTGAGGTTACCACTCATGGCTCGCTGCAGCTCTAAGGCATCTATCGTTTCGCCCAAATAGAAAACATTCGACTGTTCCAGTTGTCCGGATAATATTGAGCCGACCGATCCGCCCGGAGCTTGCGGAGTAGCCGCACTGCCTGAAGCAGCCGTCTCTGCCAGGGTTGTTCCTTGTGCCTGGGCCAAACCGCTCGGATTTTGAAAAGAGGTCAGAGCGATCCGATAGCCGGTATTGACAAATGTTACCCCTCCATCAGAGCTGTATTGCAAATTTCCGTCTGCCGCCCAGGAATAATCATTTTTATTCCCTGATGGAAGACCGGTAATTGCGACGAGTGAATCGGCACTGTTAAGCCCGTATAACTGCATGCCGTTGGATGTTAAGTTGCCGCTGCTATTAACTTCAAAATTGCCGGATCGGGTATAAAGATAGCTGTTCCCTCCGTCGGGAGAAACAACAAACAGACCAGAACCTGAGATTGCCAGGTCAAGTCCCTGTCCGCCGGTATATTCGCCGGCGGAAAAATCAACACCGGTGCTGGAGAGGGCCATGCCGGAGCCGATCTGATAAGGATTGGTCCCACCCAGGTTGCCGTCGGCAGCTGTCCCGGTATTCAGAACCTGTTCAAAAATTGACTGGAAAGAAACATCGATCCTTTTGTAGCCGGTAACATTCATGTTGGCGATATTTGAAGAGGTTGCATTGAGCGCGGTATTGTAAGCTTCGATAGCGTTCTTGGCCTGGTTCATCATATCAAACAGCATGTTTACCCACCTCCTGAGTAGCTACGATTTTAATTTCATTAATCTTAACATCAGCCCGCTGTAATGCAAGCTCTAATTCGCGCAGGCTCGCCTCGATTAATTTTTTTGTCTTTTCCTCCGCTTCGATCTGGATAGAAACCATCCCCGACTTGGCGATTAAACTTAAAATGATCTCTCCCAGATCATCCGGTTTTAAGCCCATCATTAATTTTGTGTTACCTTTATCTTTAACAAGCTGGATTTGTGTCAGAATTTCATCAATCAGGAATTGCATATCCAGTTTACTTGTTAATTTCCCGTCGAGTTGCGCTTGAGAAAATAATGGCTGGGCTTCGATGTTGGGGGTTAAGAAACCACTTTGCTGCAGCAGCTCCTGCAAGATCTGTTGCATCGGCTTGTTGACCAGGTTATCTCCGAATTGACTGACGATCTGTTTGGAGGGGAGGGGGCTGGAGTTATTATCGTTGACCGCGTAACTCTCTTCATGGTTATTGGTTGTTGCCTGCTGATCGAGCATCGAATTGAGTCTGTTGCCATAGCTGCTTATCTCCTGAGAAAAATTTAATTCCGGATAAGCAAAGAGTGTGTTGAGATTAAAACCGCCAAAAGCTCCCATTGCTAGCCCTAAGCGTTGTTGTTCGTTGTCCAGGTAGTTTTGAAAAGAATTGTCGGAGTGGTTTTGCGCGTAGGAATCCTGAAACAGGTTCGGTTCGGTGGTCTGGAGTTGGCTAACTTGCTGCGTCACACGGCCTCCTTAATAATTATCGAAAGTTTAGCCCGAAAACTTGCGTGTGTCAATTATGGATATTAATAATGAGAGTGAAATTTTCTTCTGATTTAGACGATAAATATAAAAGAGGTGGGCAAATGTTGTCTTTAAGCATGATTCCAAGGCAAACGCTTAGGCTGGAACAGAAAATGATACTTTGTCCGCCGAGGGTCGATGGAATTAAGGGGACCTTGCAAAATCTTGTTCGGGTTCTTACGGAGAATCCGCAGAAAATGAAGCGATCTGTGTGCTACGCGTTAGCCGGTGGTTGGGCCACCGAGCTTTTTACCGGCCGCAGCCGCACTCATAAAGACATTGATATTGTTGTTCTGGACGACTATTTTGAGGTTGAAACCGATAACCAACGGCCAGAGTCGTATTTCGGCCAATTATCGATGTCAATCGCAGACTGCAAAAGGGATGGTGTTATGTCCATAGATACTAATCTGCTCTTGCGTCGTGAACAAGGATTTGAAATGGATGGCTTGGTTGCCTGGGTCGATTTTGTCGACCCGTGTGGGGAAGTGGTAATCGCCAGGCCGGAACTGATAGCCGTTGCCAAGCTTTCCGGAGGGTGGGGGGGAGAACCTTGCCGCAACCACGATATTGAGGATAGTCTGGCGCTGTTGACAAAGGGGCCCCAAATTATTGCTCCGGCGATGTCGGAAGATTCAAGCCGCTTTGCTTTTAAACACTTGATTGGTTTGCCATCGAGAGAGGTGGAGGCGTTCACTGCGGGGTTCCTGAAATTAAATCGACGAGTCTTTCATGCCCCTCTTTCTGTGGCTGAAAGAGAGGTCATGGAATTTCACGAGCAATTACGCGAGAGGGTTGCCCCCAATCGACAAGGCGGGCAGATAGAACGATGAGATCAGCTCTTTCTGACTTTGTCCGTCCGATCGGCTATTTGACCGACCATCATGGGAGACAAAAAGTCGCCGACCGATTTTTCGCTCTTTGCCGCGATCTACAGGTTAAAACGGCTATTCTGGGTGGTGATATAACCCCTAAATTTACAGCTCTTCTCTTGCGGGATGGAACCATAATTCCTCATCTCAGACACCGGAGCTATGAAGGCAATACGGTGGAGGAAGAATTATTGGCACTCCGGGATTCTCCTCCGGAGCTTGATGGCGCATATCTCTATCGGGTTACTGATCCTGAAATAGATTTCTCCAGTATGTTTCGGGAACAGGAATTTCTGGGCCGGCTGTCAATGGCTCTGAAAAATACCGATGCTTCCTTCTGCCTAGAGGGCTTATTTTCCAATGACGAACTGGAGTTTGTTGCCAGACAAATTGTACCGCTGGCAGTTGCTGTTGAGGAGTCGCGGGGAGTTCTTTTTAATTGTGCCGGTATGGTCAGGCGGATACGCGAGAAAGCGCAATATTCTGTCAGCGACAAGAGGGATGATGAATTGAGTTTTTCTTTTAATCTACTCAAAGGGGTAACCTCTATTGAGGCCACCAGAAAGTTGTCTGCTGTTGGGAATACTCAAGAGGCGTTAGCGTGCCTGGCCGCCCGGGAAATAATTGCTTCATATCCGGTCTCTTTCATTGAGCGGATGTTTGATCTGTCATCGTATTCCAAACTGCGCGAGGCGGCCGAAAGCCTCGACCAAATGGCTATTGGACAACGTGATTATTTGGAGCAACAGCTTTGGCCACAGGTTCGTCAGGTGGCACAAGATGGGATCAGGGTGATAGCACAATTTGGCAACGATGATATGCCTGTCAATGAAGCGCTGCTGGTTACGGCTGACCAGGCAGGCTTGTTGCAGTATCCACATCTATCGAGCCGTGATTTGGGTGACGGTTTTTGGATATCGGGCTATAGTTTTGTCAATCCTATCCCGGGGATCGTTCATTCAATTTGGCAAAAAGCGGAAGAAGAGATTTGGACCGACCTGGAACAACTTTTCTCTTTGTCCGATCCGCGCAGAACGGTTTATCTCTTTCATGCTCCCCCTTTTAATACTTCTCTGGATCAGAACTTTGGCGGGCGGCACATCGGTAGCAGTGCTGTCAGGGAGGCTATTAGTCAATTTCAACCGTATGTTGTATTGACCGGACATGCGCATGGCTCACGTGTTGCTTCGGGAAGCTTTTATCAGCGGATCGAGCAGACTCACGCTTTTAATCCTGGCGGGTTTCATGATGCAAAACATGGCGGGGTAGATGCCCTCATCTTTGACCTTTTTGAACCTGCAAAACATTGGCATGCTGTCAGTCAACAATAAAAAAAATGCCGCGGAGAGGATTTGAACCTCCACGATGTTACTCGCTAGCACCTTCCCGATCAATGAAATTTTGGTGCCGCGGAGAGGATTTGAACCTCCACGATGTTACTCGCTAGCACCTCAAGCTAGTGCGTCTGCCAGTTCCGCCACCGCGGCCAAACCAAAATTTCATTGCATCGGGACTAGTGCGCCTGCCTGCCGGCAGGCAAGTCTGCCATTCCGTTTACCCGCCGTAGGCGGGCCACCTGGGCATGTCTGACTCTGATTTTAACAGAGAAGGGATGAAATTTCCAGATGATAATATCGATGATAATATATGATTGCACCTGCAATTGGATCTAGTAAACGGATGTTGAGTAAGGTTGCCACAGCTTATTCGGCTGAACCCCGTTCGCGTCTTGTCCAACAGATTATGACCCAGGTTGGCCGGGGGGAGAAATGTGCGCGATTTTTAAGTTGGGGGCGGGTGCCGACTCAATATTTGCCCGACATCCTCTCTCTTATTCATCGTTTGTCATTTGATACAGTAGCACTTGTTGTTGAGCAGCAGAGGAATGACGAGACCGGAGAGATAGATTGGGGGAGTGTTTGTCTGTTACACGAGATCGCTTTGGAGGGAAAACCGAATAGCCGTTGGCGAGCCATTATTACTAATCCAACAATCCCCTCACCATATCGAGTCGCTGTCGCTGCCGCAGATGTTTTTGCTTTGCAGCAGATGACTGGCATCTCCGAACAACGTCTCCCTGATTTCGTGGCTAGGGCGGAGGCAACGCAGCTAAAACCACTCGATTTATTTGCCCTAATTGTTGCTGCCGGGAGAGGTTTCGGGGTAGACCCTAATATTGAAAGTGATAGTTTTCAATTGGTTATTGATACGATTTTCGCTAAACCTGTTGCAGTCGGATTTCATCCGTTGACCCGCGCTCTTTTTCAAACAAAGTGGGGAAAACATAATGGTTTGCAGGCAAAAGTTCAGCTCTTGGCCGACTTATCTGAAGGCTATCCTTTTTTGCCGTTGATAGACAGGCAA
>JBDRIF010000019.1:0-11563 GCA_043816125.1 bacterium | reverse complement strand
TTGGTACTCGCCTCCTGCAGCGCTTCTTCGGCGTGAATATCCAGTTTCCGCGCGACATTAGTGATCGCGAACAACAAATCCCCTATTTCTTCTTTTAATATAGTTTTACCTTCATTTGACATTTGATATTTGTCATTTGTCATTACAGCGTGCACCTCATCCATCTCTTCATAAACTTTCTCCCAGGCCCCCGCCACCTGGTCCCAGTCAAAACCGACCCGAGCGGCCCGTTTTTGAACTTTCTCGGCCCGCTGCAAGGCGGGTAAAGAGCGAGGAATGCTCCCCATCACATTCTTATGATTTTTGGCTTTTTCCCAGTGCCTTAAGACATCCTCAGCAGTTTTTGCCTTCTTTTTGCCAAAAACATGAGGGTGTCGAGCAATCATCTTTTCGGTAATTCCAGCAACAATAGACTCAACAGAATGCTTAGAATTTTCACCAAGCATGACCCCCAGCATCACCACATGAAGTAGCATATCGCCCAGCTCCTCAGCCAGTTTGTCCGGGTTTTTCTCGTCGATAGATTGAATAGCTTCATAAACCTCTTCGATCAAAAATGGCTTAAGTGTTTCCAGCGTTTGCGCCCGATCCCAGGGGCAATCTTTGCGCAAGCGGGCGACTATTTCAATTAGTTTATCAAACTTTTTCACTGTCATATTTTAGCATAAATACACATCCCCCTAAATACCTATAGGCCTAAGAGCCTAAAGGCCTATTCCCATGCAAGTTTTCCCCTCCCAACTACGATAAATACAGTGAAAGAGCTATATGAATACACAAACAGATAATAAGCCGAAAGGGCCTGATCTTAAAGCCTTGGGATTTAATAGCCCGATGGATATTATTGATTTATTAGCACTATTAAAAGTCGATGGCAAAGCAATAGTTAGTAATAACCAAGCAATCCTTGATCCTAAATTAAAAGCACAGGCAGTGATGGAATATTTTCAAAGAGAATTTAAAATCCAACCAAGCGATTTGCCTTACTTGGCATCATTAATTAAGCAAGACTTGAAACACGGAAAAATCGGCAGGAGGAACATTTAGTGGCGATTGGCGCATCAATACAAGCAGGGCAAGCATCAAGCGGTGCAGCTGCAGTAGCAGCAGCTCCAACGGGCTTAAATGGAATTTCAGTAACAAGAGAATACCTTGCTGCTAGAGCTGCTGAGATCCCAAAATTTAAAAGACCAGCTGATCATCCAGAAGCTGGCGTAGCAAGAAGGCCTTATGTTCATCACGAGCCACCAAATGAAGCTCCTTCCGACGAATTTTCCGTTACAAATGTAAGCAGCTCTGTTACCGAAGAACTCACTTCATTATCAGAAAAAGCCGAAAAGTTATTAGCAGGTGGAATAACAACAAATAGTAAAAATATGATAACGGAGCTAAACATCCTCAGGCAAACCGTTGGCCGCATAGTTAGCATGGCCACTGCTAATGGAAATGAGGAACTAGCTACTGACGCTCTGAGTCTTTTTCAGGCACTCAGTCAAGTATTAGGAAAGTAATATGGTAGACAATAAAAACAATTTAGAAATATTGGAACAAGAACTGAAAAGGTTCTGGAAAAAGTATGGTTCAGCTCAGATTATTGCCGCTAAACACACTGAATTTATGGTTGAACCTAGGATTTTCATGGGGGACAAGCTCAACCCAACAGTTTTAGAAGTTATAGTTAATAAATACCTGGCTTGTGCCTCCCAACAGGATTCTGGGCATGGCACAGTCGTCGCTACTCCTGAAAAACTAGCAATAGTCACAAAAAAAGGCAAACCGATGATTGTCGTTCGAGACAAAAAGATTATCCAGCAATACTTAGCTCAGCAAGCATAATCTTATCTTGCCCCTTGATTTCAACTTTTTTCCTTTTAGCGCCATGATATTCGATTATTATGCAATTTGCTTCTTCCTTAATACTTCGAATATTAGCTGATTGTGCTTTTAACCTTAGATTGATCACATCGAAAAGCCGCGCAGCAGGGGCCGGCAGGGCGCCAAAACGCTCCCGCATCTCTTCTCTTAGCTCTTTAACCTCATTAGCTGAGGAGACGAGGTTTAAACGTCGATAGAGGGCGATCCGCTGGCGTTCATCCGTTACATACTTAGGCGGAATAAAGGCCTCAACCTTCAGATCAACGATAACTTCTCTAACTGTCGGCTCCTTAATCCCCTTCACCTCCCGCACCGCCTCCTCCAATAACTCACAATAAAGATCAAACCCGACTGCGGCGATATGGCCCGATTGCTGTGCCCCCAACAGATTCCCAGCCCCCCTGATCTCCAGATCTCTCATCGCCAGCTTGTAGCCGGAACCTAAAGCGGTAAACTCCTGGATCGCTTTCAATCTCTCCAGCGCCCCATCGGAAATTATTTGCTCCTTGTGATAAAACAAGTACGCATAAGCCCTGACGGTCGACCGCCCCACCCGTCCTCTGATCTGATAAAGCTGCGAGAGACCAAATCGGGAAGCATTATCAATCAGAATAGTATTTACATTTGTAATATCAAGCCCCGACTCGATAATGGAAGTACAGACCAAGACATCATATTTTCGGTCGAGAAAATCGAGCATCGTCTTTTCGAGCTCTTTTTCGGACATCTGGCCATGGCCAACAGTCACCCTAGCCTCCGGGACCAGTTTTTTGATTTTGGAAGCAACTCCGGCGATCGTCTCGACAAAATTATGAACAAAATAGACCTGCCCCCCCCGATCGATCTCTCTTAAAATCGCTTCCTGAATAACCGTCTCACTCCAGGGGAGAACATAAGTCCTGATCGGTGAACGATCGACCGGCGGAGTATTGATAGTGCTCAAATCCCGCGCCCCAGAGAGAGACATATAGAGTGTTCTGGGGATCGGCGTCGCCGACATTGTCAAAACATCGACTGTTTTCTTTAATTGTTTTAATTTCTCTTTATGTTTAACCCCAAAACGCTGTTCTTCATCAACGATTAATAGACCAAGATCCTTGAATTTAATATCTTTAGAAAATAGGCGATGAGTTCCAACAACAATATCGACCCCGCCGACTCCTAGCGCCTTGACAATGGTCGCTTGATCTTTTTTCGATTTAAAACGAGAGAGCATCTCGACCACAAAGGGAGAGGTTTTGAATCGTTCCTTAAAGTTTGTATAATGCTGCTCGGCCAAGATTGTCGTCGGAACAAGAATCGCCACCTGCTTGCCGGCCGCCACCGCCTTGGCCGCCCCCCTCATCGCCACCTCGGTCTTGCCATAACCGACATCCCCGCAAATTAAGCGATCCATCGGATGGCTCGAGCCCATATCTCTATAAACATCAGTTATTGCCTGTTGCTGATCTCTCGTCTCCTCAAAAGGGAAAGTCGCTTTCAGCTCCTGTTGCCAAACCTCGTCATCGGGAAAAGCAAAGCCGGGGAGTTTGTGCCTGACCGCATAAAGAGACAATAGTTCTTTGGTCATATCTTTTATCTCTTTCTTGATCTTGTTTCTGGTCAGCAGCCAGTTCTTGGTCCCCAGACTGCTTAACTTGGGCTTAAAGTCTCCTCCGCTGGAATATTTTTCAATTAATCCGGCCTGACTCGGCGGAACATAGACCTTATCTTCTTTGGCAAATTTCAAGATCAAGTATTCCTGGGTCGAATCATCAATATCCAGGGTCCCCATCCCCTGATAAAGAGCGATCCCGTAATTCTCGTGAACAACATAATCGCCCGGCTTGAGATCGGCCAGCAATTCGTCGGCCACCCCCTCTTTGGTTGCCGGCTGAAATTTAAGTTTAGGCGTTTCACCAAAAAGCTCTTTATCGGTAATAAGCTCCAAGCCATTTATTTTGAATCCCCCTCTCAACTGACCTTCAACAACCTCCCCTTTCAATTCGTCTTTTAGCCGACTAGCGTGTTTAGAGACAACTATCGCCTCAGCCGGAATTTCTTGAAATCTCCCCTGATAATTCTCAGCTGAGCCAAATATTTCTTGATCGCCAGGTATTAACAAAGCAGAAAGCTCTATGGTTGGAGTTAGCAACGGCGCACCAAAGTTGAGTTTTTGCTCGGCATTTTTCAACTCAATCGGCTCCACAAAGACGATCTTTGTTTGTTTGGGGAGATGATTGACCAACGGCTCTTCAAACCGCTCAAAAGCGGGTAAAACGGTTACCTCGGTCAGTTTCTCCTTGGAGCGCTGAGAAAAAACATCAAACTGTCGAATCGTCTCGATCTTGTCGTCGAGTAACTCCAAGCGGATCGGCTGTTCAACATTAAGAGGAAAAACATCGACGATCCCACCACGAACAGAAAATTCCCCCTTCTCTCCCACAATATCAAAACGTTTATAACCGGCTTCGATCAGTTCAATAATCAATGCATCTATTCGGATCTGCTTATCAACGGATAATCTGATACTCCGCAATTCTTGTGACGTTTTCCAGAGGACAGCTTTCAGCGGAGCGACAACGACCAGCGGCTCGTTTTTCTGCCAGAGGTCTAGAATCACCTGACGCTGGCCGACGATCTCTTTGCTCGGTTTAAACTCTTCACCCGGATTAATGTCGGGAGCGGGGAAAAATTGCACTTGCCGACCGGAGAAAAACTGAATTTCAGCTTTGAGTTGCTGGGCCTTTTCGGTGGTAGCGGCAACGATCAAGATGTCATCGTAAAGAGAGAGAATTGCCGATATCGAAGAGCCGACCAGACCCGAAAGAGAGGCTTGCTGTGGATCTAATTTGAGTCTTATTTGTTCAATTAATCGCTCAACAGACATTAAGAGTTAAAACTATTCATAGTCCGGACCAGACCATGAAGGATCGACGACTCAACAGCCTCGGCCGCTTTGGTAACAGCCTCGGCCAAGATTTCACTTTGGCTATGAGGAATAGCCTGCAAGACATAATCGGCCACATCCCCATACCCCTCGCGACCGATCCCGATCCGAACCCGGCCAAACTGGGTTGTCCCCAAATGTTGGATAACCGATTCGATCCCGTGATGCCCGCCGGCATTCCCTTTGTCACGTACGCGCAATTGCCCGACTTCCAAATCGACATCATCGTATATTACGATCAGATTCTCCGGTTTAAATTTATACCAACTCATCAGAGCTCTAACAGCCACGCCAGAATTATTCATAAAAGTCTGGGGTTTGGCTAAAATGACCTTATGATTGTTAATTTTTATCTCGGCAATTTCCGAATTAAGTTTTTTCTTGAAAGCGGTCAGCTGAAAACGGGCGGCCAGCTCATCAATGACCTTAAAGCCGAGGTTATGACGAGTATTCTCGTATTCCGCTCCCGGATTGCCTAAGCCGACTATTAAATACATGATTACCTGCCGTAAGAGAGATCGATACCAAAGCGCAGGTCGGTCCCGACTTTATTGATTGCCAGCGGTGGATCCCCTTTAAGATAGGAAACCCCCAGCAACTCAACAAACATCTTGAATTTTTGCATCAAATCGCCCGGTTTCCCCATCGTCCGCCACGGTTGGAAACGCAAACCGCCGCCATAAACCAAAGTATTCAGATAATAGTCACTCTGCCCAGAATAAGTTAGATCGGCTTTGACATAACTCTGCACATCACTCGGCAGATGCCAGCCGATTTTTGGCTGGAGATATAATATGTAGCTATTGAAATCGGTCACAGAGAAGTTTGTACTACGAAAAGAGAGGTTTCCCCAAAGTTCTCCCCAGGTATAACTCGGATTGATCCCGTCCAAATTCCATTCGTGCCAAACCTCCAGACCGTATCTGATATCAGAAGTATTTAATCCGGCAGATTCCGCCGAAGCGGCATTCTTAAAATAACTGGAGTTGAGCGCCTCGTAATAAATCTTAAGATCTTTTATCCACTCCAACTGCCACCCTTTCCCCTGATATCTTTCTAAAGGTCGATAACGGATTCCTATCCCGGATAATAATGAGTTATTATAATAATCTTCAGTTTGAGAAGCGGTCCCATAATATGCCCCGTAAACCTGCAGTGGCTGATTGAACAGATTAATCCCAGCTTTTGTTTCCAGCCGGCCCAAAATGGAGGCAAAGCCTTTCTTTTCAACATTGGTATCAAAATAGCCGATATTATTCCAGATTTCAATGAAACCGAGTGGACGCTGAGGAGCCTTCTCTGCGGCAGCCAGACCGGCTGTCACCAAACAGAGGAGACAAAGCAGAACAATAGTTGTTCTCTTGATCATAAGCAGCCCTTTTTATTCTTCGCTAACTATAAAAGAAATATTATCCAGGTTGACGTTTACAATTCCGTCATCTTTGGTTGCCAGACAGATCAACTGAATCTGTAGAAGCCCGCCAGAACCGTTGGCCTGGGCCGGATTCCAGATATCATCGCCGACTCCATCGTTATCATCAACAAAGTCGTCAAAAGGGACAATGACATGTTTCCAACCGCGCCAGTCAACTTTCAGATTATATGTAAGTTTGTCGTCGTAAATAGGAGCATAGTTTTTGGCCGGATCCTGCTCCACCTGCCAGTTATTGTTGTCATCGTCAAATAGTTCGAATTTGATCGACCCGGAATTGGGTCCCCGGCCAAAAACATCGACCGCCAAGGCATTGTAGCCCGATAGATCCATATTTTCTTTGGCTAAATAGACTCCGCCGCCGCCGGAATACCAGTTGTTAGCTTTGCCATTGAGCAAGAAAGAATACTGACCGACCGTGCCGGCGACCTCAACATCACCCATCTTAAGATCAGCATTGCTAACCGCTTCGGCTTTTTCAATATCAAAGATCCACCATTCACGAGGCGAAGAGATGCTGCCGGATTCAAAATCATCAATAATATATTTTCCACCGACCGGACCGGATGCGGACGAGCTATCAGCTTTTACTTCCGGAGGGTTTCCTCCCAGAGCGCCTGCCGGCGCAAGAAACAAGGAACAAGATACCAGAAACAAACAAAGACCAATAATCAATTTCCAACTCTTAATCATTACTTATCCCTCCTATTTAAGTTCTAAGGTTCCCCAGACACTCGGATCTTTGTAGAACATATAATCGCCGTTCCAGATAAATTGTCTCTCACGCTCGCCAGTCGCATCAGCGTCATCAAAAGCGATATCAAAATCAAGTTTCACGCCGCTCGCCGGAGTGAACTTTGGCCGCATAAATTCCCAAGGGATCTTGGCTTCAACAACATATCCGACATCGGTCTTCTTAACAACAATTTCGCTCCCTTTGGGCTCTCTCTGTCTCTGCCAACTCCAGATAATCGCGCTATTTGCTTTTCCATCGCCGGTGCTTAGACCAAATTGATAATCACGAGAATCAAAAGAGAGCCGTTTGTCTGCCGCCTTCGGATCGGCGCTGATAACCATCTCGATCGCGTCCCCATTCCAAATGTTTTGTTTGGTCTGCTTGTTAACCAACGGCTTTTGATCGGTAATTTCCGCCGCCACAAATAAACAGTTCTCATCCCACATCAAATAAGCATTGCCGGAAAGATCCTTAAGACCATCCCAAACTGTCCCTTCTTTAAAAAACGATTTATCCATCATGGTGATAGGCAGACTCTTGTTCCAATCGGCCAACGAACCGTCGATTACCACCGCTCCGGCCTTCGCCGCCTGGGCAACTTTTTTGACAGGGAAACTGGCCGGCTTCGAAACCACTTTTAATTTTGCTAAATCGGCCCCGGAGCTTAAGAAAATCGGATCCTTCATAATCTCTTCGTAAGCGGCTAAAGAATCATTGCTCGACTTGATCCGCCAGTCGGCCTCTTTTTGCAGATCAAACCAGATGATCAGGTCGAGATCGCGCATACTGCTCTTTAAGAAACCAGGGAGCTCTCTGATCCATTCAGCCTTGTCTCCACCTTTTTTGGCCGAGGCAAATTCGGCGATCATGACCGGTTTTGACGGCCACAATTTTTTAGAACGGCGAACCTGGTCACGGAAAAGATGTTTAAAAGCCTGCCAATCGCTCCAGCTCTGGGTATTCCCCCAGTTGTAGCCATCTATGCCGACCCAATCGACATAGTCGTCTCCGGGATAAGCCAATTCCCAATTGTTCCACTCTTCTTCGGGATGGGAATAATTCATAAAACACCAGACCCATCTGGCATTATTCGCCCCTTCTTTCTTAAAGATATCAACGACGTGACGATAAGCCATGATATATTGCTCGGGATCTTTGTCATTATTAATTAAACTCCACGGATATCCTTCTATGTTAAACTCGTGCGCCACCCGGAGAAAGATCGGCTGACCAAATTCTTTGACCCCTTTGGCCCAGGTTTTAATATATTCATCCCAAGTCCCGTTGATAATATCATTTAGATGAATCTTGTCATGATCACTCCAAAACCACGGCTCCCAAACAATATGCGGCATCGCCCCATAGGCGACTACATCCTGACACTCTGCCAGCGGGAAATCTTGATCCCAATCGAGGTACCACATAACCACTGCCGGCTTTTTGCCGACCTGCTCTTCGTATTTCTTGATATGGTTCATGTTGCGCGGCGCCCCTTCTCGAAACACCCCAATATATACACCCTTTTCGCTCGCATCTGTCGCTTTGGACATAGCCCCTGCGGGAAATCCAAATGACAAAATCCAAAGTCCAAATAAAATCCAAAGTCCAAATTTATTTATTGTATTATTCGCTGATTCATTTGTCATTTGAAATTTGTCATTTGTCATTATTCTCTACCCCTTTACTGCGCCAGCAGTTAAGCCTTTAACAATATGTTTTTGCAGCATGAAGAACAAAATTACCACCGGCAACGTCGCCACGGTGGCCGCCGCCATCATCAGATCAAAACGGTTCTGGTAATTACCGACAAAGAGACGGATACCGACCGGGATAGTCATCGTATCGGCATTGGTTAATACCCAGGCGAACATCAGTTCGTCCCAAGCGGTTAGAAAAATGTAAATACCGGTCGCAATAATCCCCGGGATTGCCAAAGGCAAAGCAACATGCCAGAAAACCTGCAGGCGGGAACAGCCGTCAATTAAAGCGGCCTCTTCCAGCTCTTTGGGAATCGCCGCAAAGAACCCACGTAAAATCCAGATCGAAAAGGGGAGAAAGAAGGCCGAATAGATCAGAATAATGCCGGCAAAGGTCCCTTTGACCGGAATACCGGTCATAATTGTGAAACGGACAAACATTATATATAGAGGAATAAGATACATAATCGCCGGAATCATCTGAGTAGCTAAGATGGCGTTACTGAATAAGTCGGTACCGGGGAATTTGAAGCGGGAGAGCGCGTAAGCCGCCATAGTGGAAAAGATCATCGCAAATAGCATCGTAAATCCGCAAATAATCAGTGAGTTCCTAAGATACAAACCAAAGTTTACATTCTTCCACATATCGACATAATTATTCCAACGAACCAGCAGGTGGCCATTGGGCAGCCGGACATTCGCCACCATCAAATCTTTTTGAATATCAAATTTGTACAGATGACCATTGTTAGTGCCAAAATAGAGATAACCATCAGCTTTGGTTTTGGTAAAAATCTCACCATCTACCCCGGGGAACTCTTCGGTCTTAATCGTCCCGGCATTGGGAAAATATGTTTTTTGCGCCTTACGGAGCGGCCGAACAAATTCCTCTTTTTGAATATCAAACTTCAAGACACTATCGTAACCTTTATAATCAAAAGAGAGATAAATAAATTCGCCGATTCCGGTGATATATGTATTAGTGACTTTATTAAAATCAATATCATTGACCGGCAAAGAGAAAAACTTTGCTTCACGGAACTTGTTTCTATTGATCCGGACCAACCCTTTATTAGCCGAAGCGGCCCAGATAGTATCTTGATCAACAAAGTATGATGTAGCAACCGTCTTGTGAGAAAAATGCTTGAGCCTCTTTAAATCCTTGGCCCGGTAATTATTCAAACCTCCATCAGCCGATAAAACCAGCAACTTATCTTTTTCCGGGATAATTTTGAGCACATCCCGCCCGGCCCGGCGAAAACCGACCTTGCCAATGGCAATATCGGTCGAATCTTTAAGAGAGGAGTACACCATCCAGACAATAGGAAGCAAAGTAAAGAAAAGAAAGATCAGCATGATAATATTGATCACGAAGTTGCTTAACCGTTTTTTTGTGTAATAAGAAAGGTTCATCTCATATCCTCTGATTTCTTGAAATATCTAAACCAGACGTTGACCACACAAATCATAAAGATCAGCAGCAGGGCCGAAGTCGCCGCCCCGGTGCCAAAATTCCAGAGTTGAAAAGAGTTGCGGAAGATGTTGGTCATCATCAGATCGCCCCACTCGCCAGGATAGCCGGCACCAAAGCCAAACATCATAATTACAATGTTAAAAGAATAAGTATTATAAATTAAACCGAAAAGGATCAAAATAAACCAGACTGGGCGAAGCATCGGCCAGGTAATCATCCAGAATTTGCGCCAGGAGCCGGCGCCATCGATATCGGCCGCCTCATACAGTTCTTCGGGGATTGTCTGCAAGCCGGCTAGCAACATCAGCATCGATAAAGGCCAATAGCGCCAGACAGTCGGAATAATAATTGCCCAGAGAGTATTGGGACCGGAAAGCCACGACGGCTTAAAAGGCAAGATTCTTAGCCAATCGGCCAACATTACATTGACCAACCCCCCCTGCTTCAACCAGATAATACCCCAGAGCAACCCAGTGACATAAGTCGGAACGATCCAGGGAAAAAGAAAGAGGGTCCTAACCAGCGGCCGGCCGAAAAACTTTCGATTCATCATCAAAGCGACGATCATTCCAATGACAATTGTCCCGATAGTAACGATGATTGTATAGATAAAAGTGTTGCGGACAGCTTCGAACAGACCGATGCGGATCGGGCTCCCCGGATCGATCAGAACTTTGTAGTAGTTTTCAAAGCCGACAAACGGCGCCAGAAGATATTGTTGCAGTGTAAACTGGTTGAGCTTGAGAAAAGACATGTAGAGGCCTTGAACGATCGGCGACAGATGGAGAAAAAGCATCGCTAATGTCGTCGGCAAAATAAAATAGTAAGCGAAACTATATTTTTTCATCCGAGCCCAGAGCTTTTGCTTTCTAGCCTTCATTTAACTATTTTATCCGAAAAATAGGAATCACGCAAGGTGTGGCGCATGGCCGCTTCATCGATCCGCCAATCTCGTTCTTTATTTATGTTAAACCAACAAAAAAGTTTGATCTGAGGATATTCATTTTTAATCTTTGCCAGAGACTCCTTAATCCAAGCCCCCTTGTCTCCCCCCGCCTCTGCCGAGCCAAATTCACCAATCATTACCGGCTTGCTGGTTAATGCTATCAATTGCCGATATTGTTTCAGAAAAACCTGATCAAACGTCTCCCAACGTTCATAACCCCAGTTATAACCATCCACCCCGACCCAATCGACATACTCGTCCCCCGGATAGTATGCAGCGATATTATTCCCAGCCTCATTCGGAATATTATTATTATTCGGACACCAGACCAATTTTAGGTTTGAGGTTTTAGGTTTTAGGTTCTGTATTACACTATATATATAGACAAAAGCCTTTTTGAAATTCTCCGGCTCCTGACACCACGGATACCAATCGCCATTCATCTCGTGAGCAAAGCGTAAGAGGACCGGCTGG
>JBDRIF010000018.1:0-6559 GCA_043816125.1 bacterium | reverse complement strand
TCCCCCGCCCAGGCCTGGAGAATCACCCCAGAACTCGCCAAAGAACGGACCCAGATGGAACAACGGGCCAAAGCCAATCCGACGGACACTCAAGTCCAATTCGAGCTGGCGATCACCTACGGTTATACCAACAATCTGATCGACGGGATGAACCAATTGAAAAAAGTCAACGAACTCGACCCGACCTTCAAAGAAAAAGCCCTCCCCCTCTACATCAATAAAGTTAACGAGTCCCCCAACGACTGGCGCCTCCGCTTCCGGCTCGCCTTTGCCTATTATTTCAATGACCGCCGGGAAGAAGCGATCAGAGAATTTAATAATGTGCTGATTCTGGACCCGTACAATGTCTGGGCCTACGGTTACATCGCCCTCCTTTACGGCGACTTGGGTGAAGTTGATAAGGCAATGGCAACCGTCAGGAAAGGACTGGCCATTGACAATAGAGTCGCCGCCCTCCACTTACTGCTCGGAGAGGGGTATATAAAAAAGGGGGATAATTGGAAGGGCTGGTTCGAACGAATGGAAGCGGTCCGCTTAAAAGCTCTGGGCTATTAGTGGAATGAAACTTAGCTACCGGATATTACTGTCTGTTTTTGTCGTTTTTATTATCGGTATTTTTTTCTGGGCCGCCTTCTCGCCCAAAGAAGACCTCTCGGTCAAAATTCAAAGAACCCTAAAAGAACAAGAAAAAGTCGCCGACCTGACTTTTAAAGATGTCAGTTTCGAAGAGGTCTTGGGCGGGATAAAATACTGGCAGTTAAATGCCGTCAGCGCGCTGATAAACAAATCGACCGGTGTCGCCGCGCTCAGGCAATCAAACGGAAATTTCTTTAAAAGCGGCAAAGCCACTCTCCGCTTTCTCTCTCCCGCCGCTGTCTGGGATATGAAAAAAAAGCAGATCCTGCTCGATCAGCCTTTTGGCTACGACATCAACCTGCAGGCCAAAGTCGATCAGCTGATGAAACAGACCGATGGCTTCCAGGGTTCGTTCTTTAACCTCCCCCAACTTTTTGGCCAGACAGAAAGCTACTGGTTTAAAGCAAAAAATCTTAGCTGGAGCCTGGCTGATGAAAAACTGACCTGCACCGGCGGCATTATTCTGAAAAAGGGGGAAGTTACCGGCCTGGCCAAAAAGTTAACCGGCGACGTCGCCCTGGAACATGTCTGGCTTACAGGCGCCCCAATTATCACCATTGCGCTTGAAGATGATACAATAATTACGATTGAGGCGGATTCTTTTCAAATCGATACGCCAAACAACCTGATTACCGCCCACGGCAGCCCGGTTATCCACTGGGGAGAAGCGATAATTACTGCCGGCAAACTGCAGTACCAGCAAGATAAGAATATGCTCCGTCTGGATGATCAGGTTAAAATTGATTATAATGACATCAGGGGTTGGGGGAAATCCGGTGAATATTTCACCAAGAGCCAAACAATCGTTCTAACCGGCAAAGCCCGGGCGATTCAGGGAGACAACAGCCTGACCGGCGAGAAAATCAGCGTCTCACTTGGAGACAAGAAGATTTCGGTAGCCGGACGGGGAAAAGTGGTAATCACCGAAAATGATCTGCCCAACGGCAAAAAAGAGCAAAATGATGACAACAACACTGGTCAGACCGAAAACTAAAACTCAAAAATTGGCCGGAAAAAGAACCGACAAAGATCTGGTCATTCTCGGCGGCGGGCCGGCCGGGCTAACCGCAGCCATCTACTCCGCCAGAGCTCAACTAAATATTCTGCTGGTTGAAAAAATGATTCTAGGAGGGATGGTTTCAACCACTTCTCAAATCGAAAATTATCCCGGCTTTCCCAAGGGGATCTCCGGTCTCGATCTAAGCGCCAACATGGAACAGCAAGCCCGACATCACGGAGTAGAAACAGTTTGGGGGAACGCCTCGAATATCAAACAAAAGAAAGGCCATTTTGAAATTACTATTGATGAAAAAATCATCACCACCAAAGCTGTAATCATCGCTTCAGGGACAGAAGCAGCCAAGCTCGGAATTCCGGGAGAAGAGCGGTTTCGCGGCCGGGGGGTCTCCTACTGTGCCACCTGCGACGGCGCTTTTTACAAAGACAAAAATGTTATGGTAATCGGTGGCGGCAACTCGGCCATTGAAGAAGCAATCTTTTTGACCCGCTACGCCAAGAAGGTTTCGGTCGTTCACCGACGCGACCAATTACGAGCCGATAAGATCGTCGCCGAACGGGCCAAAGCCAACCCCAAGATCTACTTCTTCTGGCACTGTGTTGTTGAAGAGATTTGCGGAAAACAAATGGTGGAAGAAGTTGTCCTTAGCGACCTGCAGGGAGAAAAGAAACTTAGGGTTCCGATTGACGGGGTTTTCATTTATGTCGGCAGCAACCCCAATTCAGACATCGTCAAAGATCTGGCTAAACTTGATGATAACGGTTTTATCAAGACCGATGAGGAGATGGCGACCTCAACTCCGGGCATTTTTGCCGCCGGAGATATCAGAGTTAAAACCTTGCGACAGGTAGTTACAGCGGCAGCTGACGGAGCCATTGCCGCAGAGTCGGCCCGTAGATTCATTGAAGAAAATATTGACAAAAAGTAGCCGGGGAGTAAACTGTTAATTATGCGAAGAAAGATAGCTCTACTAGCAATAAGTCTCTTGCTGATCGTCCCATCCTGGGCCATTCAATTGCCCGAGCACCAGAACAAACCGACCATCATCTCTTTCTTCGCTAGCTGGAGCAAATCGTGCCAGAAAGAGCTTGCTTTCCTCGATCAATTAGCCGAAAAGCACAAAAAATCCGATCTCAAAGTTATCGGAGTTGCTTATGACCGTAAAACAAAAGAGTTAGAAAAATTCATTTCCGACAACAAAATCGGCCTGGAGATCGTTCACAATCAAAAACTCGAATCGATCAAAGAGTATAAGATTCTGATCCTCCCCACCCTGGTTGTGATTGATAAAGAGGGGAAAATTATCAAGACCTACGTCGATTTTGATGAGAATGTGGAGAAGTCACTAAGCAAAGACTTGGACAAACTTCTCGAATAACTTTAACTCATCCCCGTTTAAGCAAAACCTCGCCCCCTTCTCTTAGAAAGAGAAGGGGTAACTCGAATGTTATTTTCCAAAAAGCACATCTCCCCCTCTCTTTTTCAGACTGGGTCAGATAGGGGAAGGAATCATGACTAAATTACGCCGACAAGAATACGACCCATTGACGATACAATGGTCGCTTGTAGCTTTTTACCCTGCTATAATCACATTAGATTGCAAAAGGAGGAGGATAGCTATGGCATATAAATGTGGGAATCGTACACAGACAACCTTTTTGCCCTCAACTATTGAAGACTATGTTTCCAAACAGGATCCCGTAAGAGTCTACGATGCTTTTGTGGATTCCTTGGATCTCCGAGCGCTGGGGATACCTTTGGATCCCAAAGCGGGAGCAGATGAGTATTTCCCCAGAACAATGTTAAAGCTACTTGTGTACGGATACTCCTATGGCATCCGAAGTTCCCGGAAACTAGAGAGAGCTTGCCATCATAATTTGTCGTTTCAATGGCTAATGGGAGGAGAAATGCCAGACTATCGAACCATCGCTAGATTTCGTGGTAAATACAAGGAAGCAATTGGAAAATTGCTCAAACAATGTGTTCGTCTCTGCATTAAGTTAGATCTTGTCGAAGGGAATACGCTATTTACAGATGGCAGCAAATTTAGAGCGAATGCTTCAATTAACAATCATTGGACAAAAGAAAGATGTGAACGTCGTCTGGAAAAGATTGACAAACAGATAGATCAATTATTAGAAGACGCAGAACAGCTTGATAGTCGGGAAGACAAAGAAACCAGCATGGTTAAACTCAACAAGGAGATTGAGAGTAAAGAACAATTAATCAAGAAAATCAAAGAGACGCTCAATACACTCGAAGAGACTAAACAAAAATCAACGAATAGCACTGACCCTGACTGTGTAAAGTCCAGTGGGCGACAAGGCAAGCATGCGTCCTACAATGTGCAGTCAACTGTAGACAATAAACACGGACTCATAGTCCAGGCGGAAGCTGTAAGTCACAGCAATGATTTCAATCAATTACATCGACAAATAACCGAGGCAACGAAAACCCTAGAGAAAAAGCCAGAAAACGTTTGTGCCGATGCGGGATACGCCAGCACTCAGGACTTAAAAAAGATAGACAGTGATATTAAAGTTGTTGTTCCCAGCACAAAACAATCTCAAAAAGAAAAGGGACAAGACCCCCTAAAAGATTTTGACAAGGAAAAATTCAGTTATGACAAAGAAAAGGACGAATATGTTTGTCCTGAAGGCAAGCGTTTAAGCTATCAGGGTTTAGCCTGCAAAGAATCACTTAAAAAGGAATACAGAGCTAGTAAAAAAGATTGTAATCAGTGTCCTAATTATGGTGTTTGCACGACTTCTAAAAGCGGGCGAAGAATTAAACGCCTAGATGATGAAGAAATCAAGGAACAATTGGAAACTATTTACTCAAGTCCTGAAGGACAAAGAGTTTACAAATCCCGCAAGGAAAAAGTCGAACTTCCTTTCGGGCATATGAAACGAAATCTAGGTGCCGGCCAATTCATGCTTCGTGGAAGGCCCAAGGTAAATGCCGAAGTCTCAATATTATCAACCTGCTTCAATATCGCTAGAATGATGCACATTTTGAGTGTTCCAAGACTGATTTTAGAATTAAATGGAGGATAAAATCCAAAGTGGGTTTCTATTTTAAATTACGAAGCGGAAATTTCCATCTGACCCAGTCTGGTGAAGAGAGGGGGTAGTAGAGTAAAGACAAAATGAAAAGCCTGAGGAAACTAATAAAACAAACTGTCAGAGAGTTGAGAAAGAACCAGAAAGATTTTGTAGAAATTTGTTGTGGCGATTGTTTTTACCCCTTCTCTTTTTAAGAGAAGGGGGGAGACTTAGCTTAACCGGGGATGAGTTAAAACCTGCTCAACTAGTTTTTCTATTTGCAATCGATCTTTCCCCTCGGCGATTATTCTGATAATCGGCTCGGTATTTGAGGCCCGGACATGGAGCCAACCGTCGGGGAGCATTACTTTTAAACCGTCGGTCGTGATGAAATCGTGCCCTTTAAATTGAGTTTTTACCGACTCGATAAAATCGTCTAATTGATCGCGATTGTCGCAGTCGATCTTCTTTTTGACCACAAAATAGGCCGGGATCTCTCCTGCCAACTCGGAGGTTTTCTTTTTGCTGACCGCTAGAAAATTGAGGATCAAAGCCATCCCCACCATGGCGTCCCGGTTAAATCCGATCTTCGGATAGATCACCCCTCCGTTTCCCTCTCCGCCGATCAATCCGTCTAGTTTTTTTAGTTCTTCAGCGACGTGGACCTCGCCGATCTTGGTCCTGATAATTGTCCCCTGAAAACTATTGACGATATCGTCAAGGGCTTGGGTGGTTGAGAGGTTGGTAATAACGATCTTTTTCCCCGGGTTCTTAATATGATTTTGTTGCAGAATAAATTTGGTGGCCAGGGCGAGGGTCAGTTCTTCGCCGATCGGCTGGCCGGTTTCGGCGACGATCGCCAAACGGTCGGCGTCGGAATCAAGGGCAAAGCCGATATCGGCTTTCTTGTTCTTGATCAATTCGATCAATTCTCCCAGGTTTTCCGCGATCGGCTCCGGATTGTGAGGAAAGGGTTTGGTTATGTCGCAATTAATGGCGATAACCTGGCAGCCAAGCATTTTTAAAAGCATCGGACAGATTTCTGAACCGGCACCGTTGCAGCAGTCGAGAGCGACTTTGAGTCTTTTTCTCTTGATCAATCTAGTTTTAACCAGCTTCAAAACTTTAGCCAGGTGAATGTCGAGGGCCCTGGAGTTAATGACAACTTGGCCAGTTTCCCTGGTGATGAACTCATTTTGGCGATAAATGGTCAAAAATTCTTCGGCTTGATTTTCGTTAAGGAAGATTCCGTCGCTTCTGACAAATTTGAGACCGTTCCAGGGGAGGGGATTGTGTGAAGCGGTGATTATTATTCCGCCAGTGGCTTTTAATTGGCGAACCATGATCCCGACGGTTGGGGTGGGGCAGATTCCCAGATCGACAACTTTACAGCCGGTGGAAAGGAGACCCTGAAAAACTATCCCTTTGATGAATTCCGATGAGGCTCGCGGATCGGTTCCGACCACCACAGTGCGCGGTTCGGTCGTTTGCTTGGCTAAATACGAGCCGAAAGCTTTGGCAAAATTGAGGCAGAGCTCGGGCGTGAGACTTTCAGGGACATGTCCTCGTACACCGGAGATGCTGATTTTTAGCGTCATGATTGACTAGTATATCACAAACTGATAAGCTGTTTCATTATGGGCGAGGTTGTTTTTGGCGGTATTTTGCCCCATCCTCCGATCCTGATCCCCGGTATCGGTGGAGTCCGCTTAAAAGAGGCTGAACAGAGCCAAAACGGGGCGATTGAATTAGCATTCCGATTATCTCAGGCAGAATTTGACACCCTCATTGTAATTACTCCTCACGGCAAGGTCGGTCAATCATTGGTTCCTGTCTATACCGGGCATGTTTTTGAGGGGAG
>JBDRIF010000017.1:0-9196 GCA_043816125.1 bacterium | reverse complement strand
CTTTGGCCGATCATATGGACCCGGGCGAGTAATCTGCCGACCTCCTCCCAGCTCTCTTTGTTAAATTCATCTAAAGCCCGTCCCCCTCGTTTGGGAAATACTGCGAAGGGGATATCTTCAAGCATAAAGAGTGTTTTATCAATAATTGAGAGCGGCTGGATGACAGGGATTTCCTGAGCAAAGAGGGCTTGGAGAAAGGTGTGTTCTTCTAAAATCTGTTCTCTGGTCCAGCGGCCGGGGCGGTAGAACTTTACAATGAACCGATCGCGGGAATCGTATTCTTCCAGTTCATATACCCGGTTAATGTAACTGTTTCTTTGCAGGAGTAGATTGCTGAGTTTTGTTTTAAGGATCTCTTCGGTCGTTTCGAGGATAGAATCGTGCGTTAGGTTTTGCCAGACGTTCATGGGTAGATTATAGCGCAAAAGTAGTGGACTGCCTATTTTCTCTTGTTTTGAGATGTGCTATTGTTTATAACAATATGGGGGCTAATTTGAAAACATATATTGACAGTCTCCGACTCGGTTTTTGCGTACTCGTGGTTTTTTTCGCCGGCTTTATTGGACAGCTATTTACTTTTCCGTCGATTGCAACCTGGTATGCCGCCTTAAACAAACCGTTCTTTAATCCACCCAACTGGATTTTTGGGCCGGTTTGGACGACGTTGTATTTGATGATGGCGGTGGCGGCTTATCTGGTTTGGCAGAAGGGGTGGGGAGATAAGAGCGTCAGAACTGCATTGTTTATTTTCTTGATACAACTAATGCTGAATTCACTCTGGTCGATCCTCTTTTTTGGCTTGCATCAGCCCATTTGGGCTTTTATAGAAATTATTTTTCTCTGGTCGGCTATTCTGCTGACTATTTTGCGCTTTAAAAAACTCTCTCAACCGGCCGCCTGGCTGTTGATTCCTTATCTTCTCTGGGTCAGCTTTGCCAGCTTGTTGAATTTGTTTATTGTGATGTTGAATTAGCGCCTTGGTTCGTTAGCGCAGATACTCTTCTGTCGGGGTGGAGAGGTCGATTTAATACACCTCCGGTCACTTCGATACGCAATGGGGCATTGAGTAGTGCTTTTGCCCTGAGCGAATTCACGTATCGAAATGCCTCATTGCTACTCAGTGTCCGGAGCCTACTCAGCGACCGGGATCCCCTGAAATCTTTCCGTTTTTATTGCGATATTTTTGCATGAGTACCAAGACAGTTGATTGTCGGGCAATAACCACTTCAGGCTTGCGCACTAATAATGACTTGTTAGCCAGGGCCAATCAGCGGCTGAGACAGCATTTTTCTAGATTAACAGAAGGGGTCAAGCCCTTTATTTGTGACGACAGAACTACGATAATCGGTCTTCCTTCTTCCGGACAGATCGTTCTGGCGTTGCAGTTGAATTATATCGCCGGATCTTTTGATTGTTCGACCGGAGCGGTGTTGGCCAGGCGAATACTTGAGGAAGAGTTTGGGATTCAAAGTGATGTTTATACCGGGGTTATTAAAATTAAAGGTGGGAAGTCGGATATCGGACATCAACTGTTACGGCTCCGGAATCCGGGAGCTTTGCTGGCGTTGGTAAGACAGAGCGCGACCGATAGCGGCTATTTTTATGTCGCCGGTTCCGACGTATATGTTGATGTGACCAGTCTCAGGGGGTTGCGGTTATTTCAAGCGAAGCCGCTCGGAGCGACATACACTTCTGCCTTAGAGGCCGGAGTTTTTGCCGGAGAGAGCATTATGGTTGTCATCGAAGGGGCTGGCTTGACTCTTAGGTCCCGTACCTTGACCGATGGAAGCGTTTTTTCGATCAACGTCGGGTCTCAGGCGACCTACCGGCAATTATTAAACCAGAGTGATTGGCAGGTCTATTTGGAGGGGGAGGTCATTCGAGCTGGGCAAGGCCAAAATAGAGCGACAAAACATGCGAGGCTAAGGATGGTTATCCCTCTGACAAAAGTTAATGCCGCTAAGAGAGACCTGCTGCACAGGCGACATGATCCGGCTGCGGTATTGGCGTATTTGCGTGAGCACGGTTTTTGTCGTGGGGATTTAAGAAAATTGGGTCCCCAGCTGTCGGCAGAAGTTGAGCAAGAGGCCGATGTCTTTTATCATCTGATTGCAAAGTTTACGGTTATTGATCGTAAATAAGTTCAATTTTTGTTTTCGCTCCCCTGTCCCCGCCTCCGGCTTGCCTGCCGAAGGCAGGCGGGCAAGCCTAATCCCCTAACCATCATGCTACAATGCGACTAGATGAACGACAAAACTAAAATTATCCACTTAAGCGACTTACATATCGGCTATAAAAATTGCGGGGGAAAGGTTGCGGAGATTTTTAACAATATTATTAAGCAAGAGAATCCGGCCGAAAGTATCATAATTATAACCGGATCGGTCTCGATTCAAATGCCGACGAGCTCCACTGGTACGATCGGTTTTTTGCCGATGGTGAACTCGGCTCGGCGCAGATCGGCAGGCTAAAGCTCATCTTAAACGATCCGGAGCATAAGTCCAAAACTAAAGTTGTTTATCTACATCATCATCCTTTTGAACGCCTCCCTTCGCATCAGTTAAAAGACAGTCGGAAATTGAAAGAGATCATCGAGGGGAAGATCGACATTTTGCTCTTTGGTCATCTCCATTTTGGCCGGAGTTATAATGGAACCTGGGGGATCAAGGTTGTGTTGGACGGTGGTTCTTCGACCGGTAAGCGGGCGGCGAATATTTTGGGGTTAAGAATTAAGCATCGGGTTATTAATCTGGCTGATTTTACTGTTATTGAAAAGAATTATTTGTCTGGGTATGTTCAACAAAAAGTGAAATTCTTCTGACTTTCTCCTGATAACTGAATAGATAAGGGAGGAGAGCAGAATGCGCCCTAACGGCCCAAGCCCGATTACTGGCCCCATTAGTTGTTTACGCCGTCCTTTGCAATTATTAGCTCAAGCAGGTAAAAAGCTTGGCTGCACCGTTTTAGGTATTCCTTCTGTTGGGACTGTTGTTCTGGCGGCGGGACTGGAACAGGGGCCCCGATTATTCGCTCAACGCAATTTTGGGATTTCTTTAGACACCACTGCTGTTAACGACAAGGTTACAGCAGGAGAATTGCTGGAACAACACCCTCATAATTACTATGTTGCCGCGGCGAACCCGGCCAAGCGCGCATTAATGGGACAAAGAATAGAAACTTTGCTCAGCTCAGGATTTTCTTCTGAAGTTATTTCTTTTATCAAAAGGTACATATCTGATAAATATGGTTTAAATGAGGGAGAGGTTGAAGTTGAGTCTGTGTCTGTCAACGGCAGTTCTCTTTCTTCTCTGGGCAAAACCGACAAGCCCGAAGATATTGATGTGCTGGTTGTGGTTAATGTGCCGGGCGTATCTATTCGTGAAATTGTTTTTGATTTTCCTGGATTTCATGGAAAATTTCCTGCCAAGGTTGGCGGGATGATAATTGAAAGCAGCAACTCTCTCGATCAGCAAAGCCAGCACACTCACACTGTTGTTGGCTTGATCTCTCATTTAGGCAGTGGGATTACCCTGGCGGGGAAGAAATTGGTTTGTCGCTCTTTCCCCAGAACAGAAAAATTAAGCCATGCCTTGGCTTTACTTCATAACTCGGCCAGCAGCAAGGATTTACGGAAAAAGATGATCCGTTTGTATGAATGTTTGATCATTTTGCAAAGCGAAGAGCTGTATGGCGATTTTTCGGGCCGGCTCCCGGCAGGAGCTGCTATTGCCGAGCCGGAGGAACTGTGGGCCATGATCGATAGCCTTTATCTTGCCGGGACAGATCGGGATACTTTGGAGCGGTCAATAGATGCTGTCAGAGCAGAAGCTGAGCGATATTTAACCGGTCATCTTTGTGGAGCAAGCCGACCGGAGATTCCTGCGACAAGAGATGGCCAGCTTGTCGTTTCGCGTTCAGACTGGAAAGAGGGCTTTGTCGGACTCGAAAAAAAGACGGCGGCAGAGCAACTGGCTGTGGTAATCAAAAACCATGATTTCAATGTCTGGCTTAATCTTGCCTGGCACACTCAGGAGGGGACTGTTTTGCAGGCGCTGTTTTCGTTGCGGCAAAGTGCTTCTTTATCTGAAAAAGAGAGCCGCGTGCTTGACTGGGCGTTGGCCAACAACTTGTTCTTGCCGGAAGATCTCCGCCAAACCATTGTCAGCGGCAGGAAAAAAGAAGTTGTTTTTTCTCAGCTGGACAAGGCTTATCGAAAAATTAACCGGCGGCTTGCCTATATCGGCCGAATTTTTGGCCGAGAGCTGGACGAAGTTAAACAAACGATCGTTGCCATCGTGCGGCCTGTCGGTGATTTTGACCGGTGCAGAGGGAAAAAGGATTTGCACGTCCATACTGTTTTATCCGACGGTGTGCATGAAGCTGAAGCCGTTATGATGGCTGCGATCTATCTTGGCCTGGAGGAAATATCTCTGACTGACCATAATGTCTACCGGTCTCTCTCTTTGAAAATGCTCACTGCCTGCGGAAAAGCTCTTAGGGTTAGGCCGGGGATGGAGATGGATTCTTTTTTTGAGATCGAGGAAAAAAAATATATATTCATTTACATGCTTATGATTTTGAAATGAACGGGCAATGGCAAGCTGCCATGGATGATTTTGATATGCGTTCGGCTGCCTATCAGCGCCAGACTTGGGGGCAAACTTGTCGGCAAGTATTTGCCGATGAAGGCCGTCTTGAGCCGCCGGCTGCGGATTCTTCTTTTAATTATTCTGACATCAGGCTTCATTTAGCGGCCAGTGGTATACCACGCGAAGTTGTCTCCGAGTTTGTTGCTGTTTATGTAAAGTTGTTTCACACCGACGAAAAACCTGTTTTTGGGGCAATTCCCGACTGTCACAACTTAAATGTGGGGAGTAATGGGTTTCTTTCTTTGCCACATCCATGGGGAATCATTGCCAATATTATGAGGAGTTTCGCTTGTGATCGGGAAAGGGCTGTGGAATTGTTTAGACTGCACTTGCCTCAACTCAAGGCTCAGGGAGTTCGAGCGATGGAGGTCGCCGGTTTTGAACAGCAACCTGAACTTGAGGGTGTTTTTGCTCAAATCGCTGATGAGGCAGGGCTAGATATTGTTGCCGGTTCCGATTTCCATGGCCGCCCGGTGAAAAATAATCCATTAGGTGCGGTTGCGCCCCTAACTCCTTCTTCAGCTTCAGCCGAGATTAGCACTTTGAGATTGGACGAGCATTACCAATCGTTTGGGGCAACAATGGCTTGTCTTGATAATCCTGTTCCGGTGTTGGAGGCTAGGTTGCAGGAGGGCGATCAGTATGATCAATATTTAGCTACTGCTTGGGTAATTGTCGGGGCAGAGGGAGGGAAGATCTCTCCTCACCAAGCTGCCCTGTTGATCGAACCTCTAACTCAATGTCTACGTGCACCGCAGACGCATCCTGTTATTCAGGATTTCTGCGCATTGGCTCTTGGTTCATTGGGCGGGACAAAAGCTATAAACCACTTGATTGATCGTCTGGCAGAGGCGCCTAAGCGTTCGCCGGAGAGAAAATATTATTTAAGGCGGGCGATTGAAAAGGTTTTAGTTGGATTGGACGATGCAGCTTTTGTCGGTTCAATAGAAAGGGTTGAAGCTATCTTAGACTCATCAGATGCGTCTCCGGTTGTAAAAGCTGATTTAATCTCTACGCTCGGTATGGTTGCGTTGAACAGCAAACGGTTTCATGAAATGCCACATTTAAGAGAGCGGTTAATAGTTCAAGTTCTAGGACAGGTAGGAGCGATTGATGCAGCTGAATCGCCTCAACTCCATTCGTGTGTCCGCTTTCTTGGCGACATGCGAGCTCATTCCAGCACCCCCGCTCTTTTACGCCTTCATGAAACAACCTCGGACGAGCAGGTAAAAAGAAGCACTTACGAAGCGCTCTTGGATATTTATCTTGATTTTGAATTTCCTGTCGATGCTGCACATGCTGCCATTTTGGCTCGGGATCCTCATAAGGCGCAACTTGCTGAGTTCTTTCGTGATGATGCCGAAATTGGCGCTGTTCGCCAGGTGTTTTCCCAGAGTCAGGGAAATACTGACAAGCGCCTGAGTGTAATGGAGGTTTGTTTTCACGGTTTGTTGGATATTGAATTGAATGGTCTGGGCAGTGCGGATACAGGTGGCCAGATAGTTTATGCTGTGGAGCTGGCGAAGTCTGTGGCCGCCAGCAAAGAGGCCAAGGTTGTTGTTTTTACCCGCAAAATTCACGGCCAAGAAGCTTTTGAAAAAACTGAATATCTGGTCGACGAAGGGATGGCTGTTGTCCGTATCCCGTTTGGTCCGGAAAAATTTGTCAGCCGTACCGATATGTGGAAATACGGCTCTGCTTTTGTTAGGCAGGTAAAAAGGTTTTTCCGTCTGACAAATTTTAAAACAGATGTCATTCATATTCATTCTGTTGACGGCGCATCTGTTGAGTTGATGCGGATGGCCAGGCAGGAAGGGTATCCTGTTGTTTTTACTGTTCATTCTTGCGGCTTGGATAAAATTGGCTCACTCTCTCAAGATGGAAAAATTACGGGGAGCAATGCCGCCGATAAAAATGAAAGATCAGATCTGTTTTTCCGGATCTTGAATGAAGAACTAAGTTTGCTCTGGTCAGACCGGGTAATTGTCAGCACGCAGGGAGAGGTTGATTCACAGTGGGCCAGCTATTGGCACAGCGCGGACTTTACCGATAAATTTAGGGTTGTTCCTCCCGGCATTGACCATCATACTTTTTCGCCTGCCCCTGTTATAAGGAAAGCTGCTTCTACCAGAGAGGTAAATCAGGCGATTATGTCTCAGCTGACGAGGCAAAAGATCTTTCAAATGTATTTATCTTCAATTGCTCCCGAGCATTACGGCAAGCCTGCTATTCTTTTTCTTTCGCGCCTAACGCCAAGAAAAAATCCCGGTCTTCTTTTGGATCTCTTTTTGGAGAGCAAGATGATAATGGATAATTATGTTTTGTTGTTGGCAGGCGGAGGGAGCCATGTTGCTTTTCCTCATGAGCCAAACTTTTTCCGGTCGGGCTTGCGGGATAGCGGGGCGATTGTCCAAAGCCTGGAAGATTATATTGTGTCACAAACGGAAATTACCAGGAGAAATTTGAGTCAAGCTGTTCGGGCGACATATGACAGCATTACCTATCGGGTTTTGGCTGAAAGCAGTTTGGGTGGCGAGGAAAAAGAGGCGTATCTCGATCTTTGCCGGACGATAGAAGAAAATCCGATTTTGCAGGGGCGCGTGGCTTTTCTTGGTTCCTTGGACCATTATTTGGAGGTCCCGGAGGCTTACAGGATAGTCGCCAAAGGGATTCCGCCGTTTATTGGTCCCCATGGTATTTTTTGCAACCCGGCCCTTTATGAGCCTTTTGGCTTAACCATCCTTGAATCAATGGCGTCGGAGGTAATAACTCTGGCGACAGCTAATGGTGGTCCGAGCGAAACAATCCAGCATGGCCGGACAGGCTTTCTCTTTGACCCCTCAGATATTGATAATGCAACCAGAGCTTTTGAGCAGGTGGCTTCTCTGCCAAGAGCAAGGAAGGCGGTTGTTGGTCGTAGCGCCAGGCAAGTTATTGAGTCCCGTTATAGCTGGCCCAACAGAGCCGCTGATTTTCTCCGAGTATATGCCGAAGCCAAACTGGGGTAACTGTCTTGGGCTCCCCTCTCCCCATTCCGCATTAGGTAATAAATCCGATCCTTGGCTATTTTGGTCGGAGTTATAATGGGGCGTGGGGGCTAAGAATTAAGCATCGGGTTATTAATCTGACTGATTTTAGCGTTATTGAAAAGAATTATTTGGCGATGTGAAACATAGTGCCGCAATCCCCCATTGCTACTCAATGTCCGGAGACTATTCAGCAAACTCCTGATTTCCAATACTCGAGTCACACCCGGAGTTATAGATATTTCAGGATTGTCCAGGGGATTGCCTCGATCCCTTCTTGTATAACATAGGGTGAGGCACTTGAATTGATAAATATGGCTTTACCGAGCGGCATTTTTGTCTTCTTCAGGCTATTGATCCCTTTCAGGTCGCTGGCGGTGATCTTTGAGGAAAGCTTGATCTCTATCGGATATAGCTTGCCATTTACATCAATGATGATGTCTATCTCTTCTTTTTCTTTGGTCCTATAATACCAGACGGGTGCTTCTTGACCCTTATTCCAGAATCCCTTGATAATCTCTGAAAACACATAGGTCTCAAAGAGAGGGCCAGCCATTGCGCCGTTCATAGTGCTTTTAGGCTCTTTCCAGCCAGTCAGGTAGCAGGCTAACCCTGTATCAAGAAAATAAAGTTTTGGCGCCTTGATCAAGCGTTTTGAAATGTTCTTGTAATAAGGTTGAAGCAAAAAGACATGATTGCTGGCCTCAAGGAGGCTTAGCCATTCTTTAGCTGTATTTACCGTGATGTCGCTGTCTCGGGCAAGATCGGAAAGATTCAGTATCTGAGCAGTCCTGGCGGCGCAGAGCCGGATAAACTTTTCGAAACTGGATAATGAGCCGACCCTAACTAGATCCCTTAGGTCGCGGTCTATATAGGTCTGGACATAAGAGCCGTAAAATGTTTCCAGGGGGAGAGTATTATTGCCGGTCAGTTTCGGGAATGATCCGCGAATTATCCGTGAAAACAGATCAGACAGTCGTGGTTTTGGCAGCTTCGCAGGGAAGCTGTCCTTTTCAAGCATATCCCGCAGGCCAATGGAACGCTCTCCTTTTTCTTCGGCCAATGAAAATCCGGCCAGTTTTAAGATGGCAACTCTGCCGGCTAGCGATTCGGCCACCCCCCTCATGAGATGGAATTGTTGCGAGCCTGTTAGCCAATAGGATACCTTTCCCTTGGCCTGATCAACCCTTGTTTTGATGTAAGGCAATAGTTGAGGCGCATACTGGATCTCGTCAATGATCAAAGGGGCGGGGTTTTTCTCCAGGAATAAGGCAGGGTCGGACTTGGCGGCGGAACGAAATTCGAATTCATCCAGCGAAATGTAGTCGTGGCGGCTTTTCTTGCTAAGGTGCTTAAGCAGGGTGGTTTTTCCGACCTGTCTTGAGCCGGTCAGTAATATGACCGGAGAAAGGCGGCTGAGAGAAAGGATCAAATGCTCAAGTCGTCTTTTTCTGTACATGTTGGCTATTTTATACTACTACTATAAATTAGTCAAGCTCGATTTTGGCGGCCGAAATGATG
>JBDRIF010000016.1:0-6925 GCA_043816125.1 bacterium | reverse complement strand
GTCGGATGTTTTAATTTACGTAAAGCCTTAGCTTCGATCTGCCGAATACGCTCGCGTGTAACACAAAATACCCGGCCGACTTCTTCCAACGTCCTTGGATGGCCGTCTTCAAGACCAAAACGGAGTTTTAAAACCATCTTTTCCCGCTCAGTTAAGGTGTCCATTACGTTTTCCAAGTCGTCCCGCAATAAACCGTGCATTACTACTTCGTCAGGAGCCTGAACAGTGGCATCTTCGACAAAGTCACCCAAACGTGAGCTGTCTTCGTCGCCGATCGGCATTTCCAGCGACAATGGAACTTGAGAGACTTTGATAATCTCACGTACTTTAGAGATCGGTAGTCGTGATTTCTTGGCGATCTCTTTTTCGGTCGGTTTGCGGCCGAGCTTTTGCAACAATTGCCGTGAAGTTTTGCGTAAGCGGTTAATGGTCTCCACCATGTGAACAGGAATACGAATAGTTCGGGCCTGGTCGGCAATAGCGCGGGTTATAGCCTGGCGAATCCACCAGGTCGCATAGGTAGAAAACTTGTACCCTTTACGATAATCGAATTTTTCTACCGCACGAATCAAACCGAGGTTTCCTTCCTGTACTAGATCAAGGAAGAGCATGCCGCGACCGGTATATTTTTTTGCGATCGAAACGACTAAGCGAAGGTTGGAGTTGACCAGTTTGTGCTTGGCCCGGATATCACCGGCGCCGATCCGTTTGGCCAAAACAATTTCTTCTTCAGAAGTTAAGAGTGGGAACTTGCCAATCTCCCGCAGGTACATGCGGACAGTATCGTCAACGCCGACCCCTTTGAGGTCGCCAAACTGTTTGCGTAGATGTTCATGTTCGGTATCTTCTACGGCCTTTTTCTCTTTCTTTTTAGAGACTTCGATCCCCATGCCGAGCAATTGCTCTATCTCGTCCATGTTTTTTTCCGGACGCGGATAGATGTTCAATATCTCCTCGGGGGTTAAATAACCCTTTCTGGAGGCGGCGGCTTTTAGAAACTCAAAATCTTCACGTTTACCAAATGACATAAATCCTCCCTGACCCATCACAGAATTATCGATACCTATTTCAAGAAATTTCACTCTTGAGTGACATTAATAATTCCGAGACTTTTTGGGTCTGGCCGGCTTTTTCCGCTGACGAGATCTCCAGCTTTAAAGCTCTTAGCCTTTTTTGCCTTTGCTCCTCTTTTATTACTTGCAGACAGTCGTTTAATATCTGTTCTTCGGTTTCGTTTGTCTCCTGGCTAACCAGAAGGCCGGCTAAGAATTTCTGACTCTGTTCGTTCACCAAATGTTCCAATAAGAAATGAGCCGGATTTTCCGGTGTCTGTTCGTTCGCCATTAAGACGCCGATAATATCCCTGCTTTCCGGCAGGGTAAAATCATCGGGGACTAATCTCTCTTTTAAGGTTTTAATTACTCCGGAATTTTGGCTGGCTAAGGCGATCAGGTTCTTTTCTGCCTCAATGATCTTTGATTGTGGTTTCTCGGTTTGTCGCTTCAGGCTCTTAGTGCTGTCCTGATAATGTTTGTGTCTTTTGATCTCTTCCAAAACAGTCTCCAGGTCGGTTTTTAATTGGCCGGCGACTGCTTTGGCATATTCCTTTTGCACAAACTCATTTTGTTCCTGGCCCAGGATCAGAGCGGCATCACGTAGAGCGCGAGAACGTCCTTCGATCTCTGTGATGTTATGTTTGGCTAAAGCAACATTTAGTTTGAATTCCAAGTAGGGGAGCGCTTGTTGACAGATCGTCACAAAAGCTTCTTGGCCGTGTTTGCTGATAATTTCGTCCGGATCCTTCCCTCCGGTTAACTTTGCGACTTTGACTTTTAAACCCTGAGCTCTCAACAACTCGGCTGAACGTTCGGCTGCTAGGCCACCGGCGGCATCGGCATCAAAAGCCAGGATCACAGTTTCGCAATAACGACTTAATAGTTTGCACTGCTCAACAGTTAAGGCGGTCCCTAAAGCAGCCGCCATATTGGTAATCCCTGCTTGAAAAGGGGTGATTAGGTCAAAATAGCCCTCGACTAGGATTGCTGTTTTGCTCTCTTTGATCGAGTTTTTGGCCAGGTTTAATCCGTACAGCACTTCGCCCTTCTGATAGATGTAGGTATCGGCAGAATTGAGGTATTTGGGCTCGTCGTTGCCCAGAGCCCGGCCGCCAAACGCTACAATCCGGCCACGATGGTCTTTGATGGCAAAAACTAAACGGTTACGAAAACGGTCATAATACCCGGAGGTGTTTTCTCTGGGGAGGATTAGGCCGACTTTAGCCATTGTTTCCGGCGCTACCCCGCGGGCGATCAAATGTTTAAAAAGATTGTCCCAACCGTCGGGAGCAAAGCCGAGTGAAAAATCCTTGATGGTTTGTTCCGAGATTTTTCTTTTGGCCAAATACTCTTTGACCGGTTGGTTTAAGCTCTCCCGAAAGAAACTAGCGGCCAGATCCATCGCCTTATAGAGCTTTTCTTTTTCCCCGCGTTTGACAGTTGCTTGGCCGATCTCCGGCAGGTCGACACCGAGTTTATTCCCCAGTTCGGCGACCGCTTCGATAAAACTGATATTTTCAATGTTCATGATGAAGCTAAATACGTTGCCGCCGGCTTTGCAGCCGAAACAATGAAAGATCTGTTTGTCAGGAGAAACTGTAAAAGAGGCATCTTTTTCCGAGTGAAAAGGGCAGAGTCCCAAATAATTCTTCCCCCGTTTACGTAAAGTAACGTATTCGGAAATTATTTTAACGATATCCGATTGTTCTCTGATCTGTTCGATTTTTTCAGGCGGAATCATTATTGTTTTGTCCCCCCGGTATGCCATTCGCCCGGCACAAACAGTTCCTCAAATTTGGCAATGGCGTATCGGTCGGTCATCCCGGCGATAAAGTCGATTGTATGCTGGATCTGTTCTTCGTTTGTTTTATATCCTCGTTGAAAATCTCTATCATAGTGATAATGACGAAAGAGTTGTTGCAACAGATAAGGGACTTTCTTCTCCTCATCTTTAGCCCGCGGGTTGATATAGACGTTCTTATACATAAATGAGTATAGTCCGGCGACCGCTTTGGCTACTCTTTTGCTCATCTTTACCTGCGGCATATTGGTTGAATTATCGATAATGTCTCCCACAATAGTATCCAAAATGTTTTTCCCTAAAATGTTCAGATGTTGTTTGGGGAGATCATTTTTGGTGATAACTCCCGCCCTGATCGCGTCTTCGATGTCGTGACGCAAATAGGCAAATTGGTCGGACATCCGGGTGACGCACCCTTCTAATGTCATTGGCCACGGATCATCGGGGGTATGGTTTTTGATTCCGTCAATAACTTCGACCGACAGATTCAATCCTTTGCCCTCTTTCTCCAGCACTTCAACTACCCTGACACTCTGTTCATTATGATAAAAACGGCAGCCATAGCTCTCTTTTAAGATGTCATCAAGCACATATTCGCCGGCATGGCCAAACGGGGTGTGTCCCAAGTCGTGGGCTAGGGCGATCGCTTCGGCCAAATCTTCATTTAGAGAGAGTGCTCTGGCAATTGTCCGGGCTATTTGTGACACTTCTATCGTATGGGTTAACCTGGTCCGATAATGATCTTCAACCGGAGAAAGAAATACCTGCGTCTTGTGTTTTAATCGGCGAAACGCTTTGCAGTGGATAATCCGATCCCGATCGCGCTGAAAGGCAGTGCGAAAAATACACTCCTTCTCCGCCCTCTTTCGTCCTTGCGACCTGGCCGAGAGAGTTGCGAAAGGCGAGAGATTGTTTTGTTCTCTTTCTTCGATCTCTTGTCTTATTATCGTGATTGTTTTAGTACCGCTTGGGCCGCTGCCAATCTAGCAATTGGCACGCGATAAGGAGAACAGCTCACATAATTCAAGCCGACTTTGTGACAGAATTCAACCGATGATGGTTCGCCTCCGTGTTCGCCGCAGATGCCGCATTTTAGCTTCTTATTGGTCTGGCGGCCCCGTTTGACTGCGAGCTCAACTAGCTGGCCGACGCCGGTCTGATCGAGGACCTGGAATGGATCATCCTTGAGGATCCCCATTTCAACATAGGCAGGTAAGAATTTACCGGAGTCATCACGAGATAAACCCATGGTCATCTGGGTCAAGTCGTTGGTGCCGAAGGAGAAGAATTCAGCTGCCTCGGCGACCTTATCAGCGGTTAATGCGGCTCGAGGAATTTCGATCATCGTCCCAACCAAATAGCTAACTTTAATCCCATATTTTTTCATCGTTTCGGTCGCTACCTGGCGGATAATATCTTCCTGATTACGAAATTCGGCTACTTCGCCGATTAGCGGGACCATAATTTCTGGAATTACATTGATCCCCTTTTTCTTGAGCTCGCAAGCCGCTTCCATAATGGCGCGGGACTGCATTTCGGTGATCTCGGGATAGATAATGCCTAGGCGGCAGCCGCGATGGCCGAGCATCGGATTGAATTCGTGCAACGAATCAATCTTCTGTTTAATCTTCTCCAGGCTGACTCCCATATCATCAGCCATTTCCTGTTGTTGAGCTGTTTCGTGCGGTACGAATTCATGAAGCGGAGGATCCAACAGGCGAATGGTCACAGGCAGCCCATTCATTGCTTGAAAAATGCCGATGAAATCACTCTTTTGCATCGGTAATAGTTTAGCTAAAGCTCCCTTTCGCCCTTCCAATGTATCCGAGAGGATCATTTCGCGTACAGCCTTGATCCTATCCCCTTCAAAAAACATATGTTCGGTCCGGCAGAGGCCGATCCCTTCGGCGCCAAAATCACGAGCGACTTGAGCATCTTTGGGGGTGTCGGCGTTGGTCCTGACATTCAGTGTTCTGATCTTATCGGCCCAGCCCATGATTTTGCCGAAGTTACCGGAGAGCTCTGCTTTGATCGTCGGGACCTGTCCTTTCATTACCTGTCCGGCACTGCCATCTAAGGATATCCAGTCTCCTTTTTTTATCGTAGTGTTTCCAGCTGTAAACTGGGCTGTTTTATAGTCGATATTAATTGCTCCGCAGCCAGCGACACAGCATTTACCCATGCCGCGAGCAACGACTGCTGCGTGAGAGGTCATGCCGCCACGAGCTGTTAAGATTCCCTGAGCTGCGTCCATGCCGCCGATATCTTCCGGTGAAGTTTCGATCCTGACCAGAATAACTTTTTTACCGTCTTTGGCCCAGGCTTCGGCTTCATCGGCGTGAAAAACAGCTTGGCCGGAGGCGGCACCGGGAGAGGCTGGTAATCCTTTGGCAATAACCTCTTTCTTGGCCTTCGGATCAAACATCGGGTGAAGAAGTTGGTCTAATTGATCAGGAGCGATTCGCAAAATGGCTGTATTTATGCTGATTAATTTTTCACTAACCATGTCCACGGCAATTTTTAGAGCAGCGGCGGCAGTCCGTTTGCCGGTTCTGGTTTGCAACATCCAGAGTTTTCCTTTTTGGATGGTGAACTCAATATCTTGCATATCTTTGTAGTGTTTTTCCAGTTTCTTATAGATCGCTTCCAAAGTCTTATAAGGCTTTGGCATAACTTCCTGAAGAGTTTTTTGGCTCTTAGAAGATTTGGTCGAAGCGTTGATCGGTTCAGGTGTTCTAACCCCGGCCACAACGTCTTCACCTTGGGCATTGATCAGGTATTCGCCGTAGAATTTTCTTTCGCCGGTGGCAGGATTTCTGGTAAAAGCAACGCCGGTGCCGGAATCGTCGCCCATGTTGCCATAGACCATTGCTTGAACGTTGACTGCTGTTCCCCAATCGTGAGGGATCTTATTGATCTGGCGATACTTGATGGCTCTGTCGCCCATCCAAGAACCAAAAACTGCTTCAACCGCTCCCCAAAGTTGTTTCCACGGATCTTCAGGAAAGTCGACACCTTTTCTTTTTTTGATTGCCGCCTTAAAACGTTTAACTAATTCTTTTAGATCTTCGGTTTTTAGTTCAACGTCCGATTTTACCCCTTTAGCTTTTTTAACTTCGTCCATAATTTCTTCGAACGGATCGATATCTGTTTTTGTTTGCGGTTTTAATTCCATTACAACATCGCCATACATTTGCACAAAGCGGCGATAAGCGTCCCAGGCAAATCTTTCGTTCCCTGATTGTTTAGCCAAGCCTTTTACTGTGATGTCGTTGAGACCCAAGTTTAAGACGGTATCCATCATGCCGGGCATAGAAACCCTGGCTCCTGATCTGACAGAAACAAGTAGGGGGTTGTCTTTATCGCCGAATATTGCCCCCATAACTTTTTCGATATTTTTAATGCCGGTTTCCATCTGACCCTGTAATTCTTTGGGGTATTTGCGGTTCATTTTGTAATAAACCGTACACATTTCTGTAGTAATAGTGAAACCTGCCGGGACCGGTATTCCGATGTTGGCCATTTCTGCCAAATTGGCTCCTTTGCCCCCCAACAGATTCTTCATTGTCGCCTTACCGTCTGCTTTTTTTCCACCGAAACTGTAAACATACTTTTTCCCATTTTTAGCCATTATTAATTCCCTCTTTCTTTTACAATATTTCCCCTTTTGGACAAAAAAAAGCCCCCATTGAGGATTAAGTAAATACTACGCCTTTTTAATAGGAGAGTCAAGCCCGAATTAGCGTGCTTTTAGCCAATAATTGGAGTATAATAGGTAATATCAGAGGAGAGGGAAGTTATTTCAATTAAAAGATCTAAAACAACAAAATGTGCCTGCGGCAGAATCGCAACAGACGGGAGCGTTTTTTGTTTAGAATGCGTGGCAATTGTCAAACGCCGCAACGCCAAGTTACTGGTTAGGGAAAAAGAATTGTTTACGATGTTCACCAAGAAGAGTTAGAATTTATTTGCTCGTTTTTCTCTCTTTAATGCCCGCTTTTCTTTTAATGATAATTTAGCAACTTTTTTTGTGTTCTTGTTGCCACCTTGTTCTTTGTTTGCCATGTTT
>JBDRIF010000015.1:0-13343 GCA_043816125.1 bacterium | reverse complement strand
CAATTTATTGTCAAACAACGATGATGATGACGATGACAACTCGGGCATTGATCCTTTTAATTTCCTAACAAACAATCCGAATCAATTGGCTTCAAATAATATTGGCCTGCAAAATCTGGTCGGGATCGACTACAGCTCGCTGCTTTAAGGTTTCCGCCAGCGTTTGAGGTTGGGTAAATTAATTTCAGCCATCTGCCTTGCTCTATCTTCAGGAATGTTCATTTTTTTCGCCAGCTCTACCAATTTGTCGATCTTCTGCTCCAGAGTGATCCCTTCATCGGTAAATTTTCCGGCCTGATAACAAAAGTGGCAGTAGTCCTGGTTAGGAGAACCATCGGCATTGGTGCCGAGGTCTTTGTCGGATCTAAGGGGCATCGAACAGCTTTGGCAGATTGCAATATTCATAATAAAATGGTAGCGGGGGTGGGATTTGAACCCACGGCCTTCAGGTTATGAGCCTGACGAGCTACCAGGCTGCTCCACCCCGCGTCGTAAAAGTGTTATAATTATAGCATGGCTGAACTGAGCCTACAACACGACCTGAGACAGACACTGGAGCTGCTACTTGCCCCCCGCATGCTCCAAATGCTCAAAGTCTTACAACTCCCGTACAGCGGTCTGATCGACCATATCGCCAAAGAGGCCGAAGAGAATCCGGTCTTGGAGGTCGAGCGCAAGGATGAGTACGTTGAGTTCATCCGCTACCTGACCTCCGACCGGTCAGCCAAAAAACAGGCTGATTTCCAGGAGATGCCCGGGCTGGAAAACATCGGCAATGTAGAAAAATCATTGGATGAACATCTACTGGAACAGCTGGAATTGGAAGATATCGAAGATGATTATCGGGCTATCGCCACGCAGATCATCGGGAACATTGATGACTTTGGCTATGTCATAGCCTATCCCAAACTGCGCGAGCGTCTGATGAAAGAATTCGATGTCTCCCGACCGACAGTCGATAAAGTACTGAAGATTGTTCAGACCTTTGAGCCCGAGGGGGTCGGCGCCCGCGATCTCAAAGAGTGCCTCCAGATCCAGATCAGAGAATACAGCTTTGAAAGTCAGGCTTTAAAAGATATTTTGGAAACTGCCGTAGAAAAGCATCTGGTCGCCTTAAGCGAAAAAGACTTCGCTAAAGTAGCAAAAGAAATGGGGGTTGAGGAGAGCGGAGTTATCGAGATCGCCAACTTTATCAAAAACAATCTAAACCCCAATCCCGGCTCCTCCTTTGGCGGCGAAACCAAACATGTAATCCCCTCTTTTGCCGTCGAGCAGAGAGATACCGGCTTTGAGTTTGTAAACCTAGAAACTCGCTACGGCCCCAAGGTTAATCTCTCCCCCCACTACCTGGCCATGCTCGATGACAAAAAGACCGACGAAAAAACACGGGAATTTATCAAAGAGAAACTAAAAAGTGCCAAACATTTAATTGAGGATTTTTACAAAAGGAATGAAACTTTGGAAAAGATTGTCCGAAAGATAATTGACAGCCAGACCGATTTCTTGAAGAGAGGGATAATCTGGCTAAGGCCTTTGTCACAAAAGTCTCTGGCCGACGAGTTTGGCCTGCATCCGTCGACCATCTCCCGGAGTGTGGCCGAGAAATATATTCAGACCCCGCAGGGATTATTCCCCTTGCGCTTTCTCTGCCCGCGCGGCCCCCGCGGCCTCACCGTCCTCCGGATGAAAGCGCTAATCACTGAGATCGTTGGGCAAGAGAATAAGCAGGCCCCTTTAAGTGACAGCCAAATCACCAAACTGCTTCATGAGCAGGGGGGCAAAATAGACAGGAGGACCCTGGCCTATTATCGCAAAGAGCTAAATATCCCGTCGGCTGACGAGAGGAAAAAATGAATAAAGAAAAATCAAACAAGAAAATCAAGAAAGTCGCCAAAGCCAACATTTTGATCTGCGACGACGAAAAAAGCATGCGCGATTCCTTAAGCCTGCTCTTAAAAGACGATTACAACCTCCACCTGGCCAAGTCGGGGAAAGAAGCAATTAAGATCCTCAAGCACAACCCGATCGATCTGGTCCTGCAGGATATCCGCCTCCCCGAGATTGACGGGATCGAAATATTAAAGATCATCAAAAGCATCGATTCTTCGATCGAGGTGATTATGGTCACTGCGGTGATCATGGTCAAGCATGCTGTCGAAGCGATCCGGGCCGGCGCCTACGACTACATTACCAAACCGTTTGATATCGAGATTATGCAGACGCAGATCGCCAAAGCGCTGGAGAAGCGGCTTCTTTTTCAGGAGAATCTCCATTTGCGCAAGATCATTGAGCAAGACTTTCAATTTGAAAAGATCATCGGCAAAAGCAAAGAGATCAGAGAGATCTTCTCAATTATCGACGATGTAGCCAGAAGTAACGCCAGCATTTTGATCGCCGGCGAATCGGGAACAGGCAAAGAAATGGTCGCCCGGGCCATTCATAACCGAAGTCCGCGCAAAGACAAACTTTTTGTCGCGGTCAATTGTGCCGCCATTCCCGAAAACCTGCTCGAGTCGGAACTTTTTGGCCACGAGCGTGGTTCCTTTACCGGCGCTCACGAGCGACAGATCGGTAAATTCGAAATCGCCAACGGCGGCACCCTCTTTTTGGACGAGATCGGTTTGATGCCGATGCCGATGCAAGCCAAAGTCTTGCGCGCTATCCAGCAACGAGAGATCGAGCGGATCGGCGCCGGCTACCCGACCCCAATTGATGTCCGAATTATCTCAGCAACCAATTCCGATCTGCGAGCCGCCATTAAGAAATATCAATTCAGAGAAGATCTATTTTATCGTCTCAATGTTATCCCGGTCCATTTACCGGCACTCCGCGATCGAGGAGAAGATGTCAATCTGTTGGCTAACCATTTTTTAAGAAAATTCAGTCACGAGTTTGGCAAGCAGATCAAGGGGTTTCGCAAAACGGTCCTCGATCTGCTGGAGAAACACGATTGGCCCGGTAACATCCGCGAGCTGGAAAATTTAATCGAGCGGTTAGTTGTCCTTTCTAAAGGAGAGCACATCGACACCCAACACTTACCGACTGAAATTAAGGGGACTGCAGCCGAAACCCTCGCCGCTCCGGGAGAAGAATCGCTCCACGAAGCGGTCAATCGTTTTGAAGCCGACTTTATCAAGAAAGCTCTTGATAAAGCAGATGGGAAAAAAGGAAAAGCGGCCAAGATGCTCGGCATCCACCGTAACACCCTGATCCAGATAGAAAAACGTCTTAGTTTGAACTAAGAATTCTGCTCACTTGAGTGTGCGCCGTTATCCGCATTTATGATGATTTGCACACACCACTGTGCTAAAATGCCATTATAACCATGGTAATAAGATTGCTACTATTACTGTAGAGGTGATTAAAATGCCAACAAGAATTAGAAAAAGAGAAAGTGAATGGACCCCGGCCCGCGAGTTTCTCCCCATGATCCTTGGTAAGGAGATCGGCGAAGAGCTCAAAGATGACGAGCTGGATAAGTTGGAGTTGTTCGAGAAAGGGCTGGCTAATGAGCTCAAGAAAGACGACACCATCGACCAGGCAATTACCAAAATTGTGAAGATGGCTTTAGCTGCCGAATTTGGCCCCTCCCTGGTAGCCGCCAGCGGCGCCCGACCGATGATCCAGACTATTGTCCGGGGAATCTTAGGCGATTCCGATTTAAGAAAACAAGCGCTGATCATCGTAGATAAATTTGCCAATGCATAAAATCCTGGTTGTCGACGACGAATTCTCGATTCGCGAGTCTTTCACTCTGATCCTGGAAGACGAATACGAAGTAATTACTGCCGCCTCGGGCGAAGCTGCACTCAAGCTTGTCGCCGACCAAAAGATCGACCTCACTTATCTTGATGTCCGCATGCCGGGACTAAACGGACTGGAAACTCTCAAACGACTCAAAGAACTCGATCCGGAACTGGAAGTAGTTATGGTGACCGCAGTTAACGAGGTTCAAAAAGCGAGCGAAGCGGTCAAGCTGGGAGCCAGAGATTATATCGTCAAACCTTTTGACATTCATGATGTTCGCAAATTGAGTGAACAGATAATTCGACAAAAGAATATTAAAAGCGAAAGTCTCATCACCCAAAAGAATTTAGCAGAGACGACCGTAGATCTGATCGGACAAAGCGAAAAAACAAACCAGTTGCGACAAGCGCTGGCCAAGCTGCCAGATCAAGAACCGATCCTACTCCTGGGACCAGTCGGAACAGAAAAAGAGCTGGTAGCAAAAATGATCCATCAACAAAGCTTTGCTGCCACCGGCCCTTTTAAAGTTGTCGAATTAGCCGGCACCTTGAGCAATACACAGCTCAATAAGATTATTTTTGGCTCTTCACACGGTTCAAGCACCGCCGATCTAGAGGCTCAAGCCGGGGTTCTGGAGCAGGCCAAAGGTGGGACGGTCTTTCTCAACAATATCGAGGCCCTCCCCCAAGAAACTATCAATATCTTACTTGGAGCAGAATTCAGCCGCCCCGGGCAAACAAAAAAACTTCCGATCGAAGCAAGAATTATTGCCGGCGCAAACGCCCCCTCCGTATCATTTGGCAAAATCACAGTGACCATCCCTTCGCTCAAAGAGCGGTTGGCTGATATCCCCTCTTTGATCACCCATTATTTAGATTTATTTACTGCCCGATACCAAAAGCCGGTCAGATTTTCGGCTTCGGCCATGAAACTGATGTTAAATTATTCCTGGCCCGGCAACACCCGAGAACTGGAGACATTGATTTCTCGCCTGGTAATCGCCAGCATGACAAATATTATCACCGAGCAAGATCTGCCACTCGATCTCTTGCTTAGCACTCCCGGCTTTCAATTGGCCAACACACCGGCTGAATTTGAAAAACAATTTATCGCCAACGTCATGCGACAAACAGGACAAGATCGTGAAAAAACCGCCTCGTTTTTAGGTATTACTCCGCAGGTTTTAGAGACGAAGGTTTAGGATCTGCCCGGGGCCCGCCTCCGGCGGGTAAACCGGATCCCGATGTGCTTCGCAATCGGAACAAGTTTGAACCGGCACAGCTTATTCAGCCGAGGGATTTTAAAAAAATGCCGCGGGCCGGATTTGAACCGGCACAGCTTATTCAGCCGAGGGATTTTAAGTCCCTTGTGTCTGCCATTCCACCACCGCGGCATTTAAATCAGAGGATTACTTAGGACTGGTAAACTTTTTCTTGCGGCCGCTCTGCTTGTTTTCGATGTTACGTTTGAAGTCGGTCAGCTTCTCTTCGCTCTGTTTCAGGAATTGAGAAATTTTATCTTCGAAAGTCCCGGGGAGCGGTCTATCTTTGTCTTCTTTATTATACCTTTTCCGTGGAGCCGGTTGTTCCCAAGCTTGCTTGCCAACCATCTTGATAGAAAGATCATACTTGTCGCTTTTGCCCCCCTTGGCTAAACCGAGAACTTTGACCTTAACCAGATCGCCGACCCGAACATGTTTGGTAATATCGGTGACATAATTATCGGCAATATGAGAGATATGGACCAGGCCGGATTTTCCGTCGGGCAGTTCGACAAAAGCGCCAAATTTTGCAACCCCGGTAACTTTACCTTCGACTTCGGAACCAATTTCAACGGTCATTTACCTAATTCCCCCCTATAACTTTGTAGGCAGTCTCGCCTTCTTTGACCAGCCCGAGCCGGGTTCTGGCCAAACGCTCGATATAATCTTGCTTGCCAAGATCGGCAAGTTTATTTTGCAATTCCCCGGTCCGCTCTTTTTCAACTGCGATCCCCTGGCTCAATCGCCGGACATCCCGGCTCAACTCAACATTGTCAATTATATCCTGACGGATAAGAAAAATAAAGTAAAGTATTAGTAAAATAAAGAGTATGAAGCCTAATCTCTTCATAATAAGAAACTCAGATACCAATGCAAAATAAAATCACCAAAATATAGAGTGGCCAACCCGCCAATAGCCAGTGCCGGCGCAAAAGGGATAGCCTGATCAATCTTGACCCGTTTAAGAAGTAAAAGCGGTAGCGTGACAAAACCCGAAGCAAGATAAGCCAGAAAAAGAGCCACTAAAACTCCCTGCCAGCCCAAGAAAGTGCCGAGCAAAGCGGCCATAAAATAATCTCCTTCTCCCATCGCCTGTTTTTTAAATAATAATTTCCCGACCACCCCGACAAAATAGAGGAGAGAAAAACCTAATATCCCTCCCAATAAAGAATCAACAAATTCCCCTCGAAAGAGACCGAAGAACAGGCCCAACAATATCCCGCCATAACTCAAGGCATCGGGGATCACCAGCTGTTCAAAATCGATAAAGAATATTGCTATAAGTAATGAACAAAAAATCAATGAGCTGGCCAGATCGATCGGCAGAGTAAAAACAAATGCATTAACAGCAAAGAATATTCCGGAAACAAGCTCAACCAACGGATAGCGACCGGATATTGCCAAATGACAATAGCGGCATTTCCCTAGCAAAAAGAGATAACTTAGTATTGGGAGAAGATCTAAAACAGAGAGTGTGTGCTGACAGCCGGGGCAATGTGACCGGGGTGTAATTATCGACTGACCACGGGGGAGTCGATGGATGCAAACATTGAGGAAACTCCCGATAAATGCTCCGACAATAAAATAGAGTAAATAGTTCATAATTTGACTTAGGCTCCTGGCAATTATATCATAGTTTAATGCCGCTACCGAAATTCCTGATAAAACGGGTCCCCAAACAGGTCAACATCCGCCGGATCAGAAAGTTGATTGAGGACGAAAACATTCATACCGTCTGTGAATCGGCCAGCTGCCCCAATATCGGCGAATGTTTCTCCAAAAAAACACTGACCTTTATGATCCTGGGGGATGTCTGTACCAGAAACTGTGCTTTTTGCGGGATCAGCCACGGCCAGGTTGTCTCCACCGACCCGACTGAACCGGAAAGAGTTGCTCAAACAGTAAATAGACTTGGCCTGAATTACGTCGTGATAACTTCAGTGACTCGCGATGATCTGCCAGATGGAGGGGCTTCTCAATTTGTTGCAGTAATAAGAAAACTGGCAAATGTTCGAGTGGAAGTATTAATTCCAGATTTTCAAGGGAACGAAGAAGCCTTAAGGTCAGTTCTTGATGCAAACCCCACAGTTCTTAATCACAACATTGAAACAGCCCCTCGGCTCTATTCAAAAATTAGGCCGCAGGCAAATTATCAAAGATCCTTGGATATTTTGCGTCAAACTAAGGAATATAAACCGACAGTTTACACCAAGAGCGGCTTTATGGTAGGATTGGGCGAGAGACGGGAAGAGATTTTCCAGATATTAGATGATTTGCACAAACATCGGTGCGACATCATCACGATCGGTCAATATCTTCCCCCCTCAAAAAAACATCTTCAACCGAGTCGTTATGTAGAACCGATCGAGTTTGAAGAATACAAAAGGAGCGGAGAAAAACTCGGATTAAAGGTCAAAGCAGGGCCCTTTGTCCGAAGCTCCTACCAAGCAGATGAACAAATTTAAAGAAGCCAAACGCTTAGCCCAATTGCCCCTTTATGTTTTTGCCATACTCGACAAGATCAAGTCCGAGGAAAGAGCCAAGGGGAAAGATATTATCGACCTGACTATCGGCTCACCAAGCCACCTGCCGCCCAAAGAAGCGATCGAAGCCCACATCAAAGCCCTAGCCGATCCTGCCACTCATAAATATTCGTCGTTCGAAGGCGATCCGGCATTTGTAGCCGCCGTAATCGATTGGTGTAAAAATCAATACGATATCGAGATTAAAAAGAATGAAGTAGTAACGTTAGTCGGCAGTAAAGAAGGATTGGCTCATTTTTATTTTGCTTTTCTTAATCAGGGAGATTCGATTCTGACCCCTCAACCGATCTATCCCTCTCACTTTAGAAGCCCAGCCCTGGCCGAGGCAGAAATAGTTGTCCTGCCGACCGAGGAGAAAAATGGTTTTCTGCCTGATTTGGATAAAATAGACCCAAAAGTGGCTGACAAAGCAAAAATCCTCACCCTGACCTATCCGACCAACCCGACCGCCGCGGTTGCGCCAAGAGAATTTTTTGTCCAAGCGGTCGCTTTTGCCAAAAAACACAATTTAATCCTGATCCATGATTTTGCCTACGCGGAACTTTACTATGAGAAGAAAAAACCGATCTCTTGCTTGTCTATCCCGGGGGCCAAAGATGTCTGTATTGAGTTTCATAGCCTCTCCAAAACATTTGGCATGGCCGGCTGGCGTCTCGGCTTTGCCGTCGGAAACCATGAATTGATCACTTCCTTAAAGAATATTAAAACCAATCTGGATTACGGTCCTTTTATTGCTACCGTCAAGGCCGGAACCGCCGCTTTGAGGGTTGACAAGAAATATCTGGACGACATGAGGGCTAATTATCAAATTAAAAGAGATATTGTTATCGAAGGGCTGAACGAACTCGGCTGGAAGTTAAAAAACCCGCTGGCAACCTTTTATGTCTGGTTTCCGGTCCCCAAAGGTTTTAACTCAATGTCTTTTGTTAAATATTTAATTGAGAAGACCGGAGTAGCAGTCTCCCCCGGGACCGGATTTGGTGAATTAGGCGAAGGGTTTGTCCGGATCGCTTTAGTCGACGCCGATGACCGGATTAGGGAAGCAATGGATCGCCTGAAAAAGGGAGGAATTAGGTATGAACAATAATAAACCGATTATTGGCGTAACTATGGGGGATCCGGCCGGGATCGGACCGGAAGTTGCTGTCCGTGCTCTGGTTAATTCCGAAGTCCACTTTGTGGCCAATTGTGTCGTGATCGGAGACAAAAAAGCCCTCCGTCAAGGGATCACAGTTGCCAAAATACCGAACATCGAAATTAATCCGATCAAAAAGATCAGTGAAGCAAAATTCATCCTCAACACCATCGATGTCTTGGATCTAAAAAATGTATCCCCCAAGATCAAAGTCGGCCAAGTTAGCATTGCCGCCGGCAAAGCGGCGATGGAATATGTGGAAAAGGCAATCCAACTGGCTAAAGACGGTAAAATCGACGGAATTACCACCGGACCAATTAATAAAGAGGCTCTTAACAAGGCCGGACACAAATACCAGGGGCACACCGAGATCCTGGCGGCCAGGACCAAAACAAAAAACTGCGCCATGATGTTTGTTTCCGACAAACTCTGGATCATGCTCGCCACCACCCACATCCCTTTAAGTGAGGTGAGCAAGCAACTCGATAAAAAAAGAATCGTCGATGTTATCAAGCTGGCACACGAGACACTGCTCAAGCTGCGAGGGAAAAAACCGCGCATCGCGGTCGCCGGACTCAACCCGCATGCGGGAGAAAAAGGGCTCTTTGGGACAGAAGAAAAAAAGATCATTGAACCGGCAGTTAAAGAGGCCAGAAGCTTAGGCATTAATGTTAAAGGTCCCCTTTCGCCTGATGCTGTCTTTTATTTAACCCAGATCGGCATGTACGACATTGTCGTGGCGATGTATCACGATCAAGGCTTAATTCCGTTGAAGCTATTATCTTTCAACCATTCTGTTAACGTGACTGTTGGTTTGCCGATCGTCAGAACGTCTGTCGATCACGGGACCGGTTTTGATATTGCCGGCAAAGGTTGGGCTAACCCATCGAGTATGATTGAGGCCATTAAAGTCGCGGCACATTTTGCCAAGACTAAATGACGCCCACCCTCGCCCAAGTTACCAAAGAGCTCCTGGCCACTTATATCCGCTACCCCCGCAAAAGTCTCGGCCAACATTTTTTGATCGACCCACAAGTATTGGCAAGAATTATTGCCGCGGCAGAATTAACCAAAGACGATCTGGTCCTGGAGATCGGTTCGGGCTTAGGCATTGTCACCTCGGAAATCGCCCCACTGGTTTATCAGATGATCGCCGTGGAGATCGACAAAGAACTTGTCAGCATGAGCAAAGAGGTCCTTAAGCCGTTTGATAATATCAGCTTTGTCGACCAGGATATTCTAAAAGTTGAGTTAAAAGAATTAATTTTGGGTCGCAAATATAAAGTGATTGGCAACCTCCCCTACTACATCACCTCGCCTATCATCGCCAAACTGCTGGAAGCCGAACAAAAACCGGAGATTATTGTGATCATGATCCAAAAAGAGGTGGCCGAAAGGATGATCGCCCCGCCCGGGTCAAAAACCTACGGATCATTTTCTATCTTTGTCCAATATTATGCGGAGGTGCAAATTAATTCCCTCGTCTCCAAATCGTCTTTCCTCCCCTGGCCGGAGGTCGGCTCGGCGGTCGTTGTGTTAAAGCCCCACCAGGCACCAAAATATAAAGTTAATGATGAAAAATTGTTATTTGAACTGGTTCATAAATCATTTCAGCAGAGAAGAAAGCAGATCAGAAATTCATTAAAAGAGTATAACTTAGAGAACGCGGGGATCAATATGTCTCGTAGACCGGAAACATTGAGCATTGAGGAGTTTGCCTCCTTGGCAAATTATTTCAATAGCGCAAACTAAACCTGTTCAGCCTCAATGGCAAATGGGTAGATATAGGGCCGACCTTGTGGCTGATGTAGAAACTCATAATCGATAATTAATAAATCGGCCAGATCTCCATCTCCATTAATGCAACCCGTATTGTTATAACGAAGCGCAGCCTCACCATCTGCTCCCACCAGTTTTTCGTCTTCATGAACCAGGCGGATAACTTCCTTGGTTTTTAAGACCGCCCCATAGCTATGGTCGTGGGCCCCGACATAAAGCATCGGATCAAGTCTGGTAAAAGGTCCTCTGCCAGCCAGTGCTCGCTCAGGTGAATCGGCAGCAGTCAAAAAAAGCTCACGACAACGGTGCAGAACCGAGTCTTTTTTAAAGCGATCCCATTCGTTTCTTCTCGTTACTAAACTCTTGAGAGTATAAACAAAACGCATGGCCAGCTCAAGCCAATCGAGTGTTGACGGTGAAAAAGCATAGTTCAAGGCCCTGACCACCAACTCGCCTCTGCGTGCTCCCAACTGAAAGTGGGGATCACGCTGATGGCCATGCTCGATATAAACATGACCGTCAAAATAACATCGTTTGCCGGCCAGGCGGACATTGGGCCAGTTCTCACGGATTTGGTCACTGTAATGAAAAATGTCTGAATCGTGGTTACCGGGAATCCACAAAACAGAGGGGAGCCTGGCAAGTGCCAGATCGATTAGAGGATTTGCTTTTAGAATTTCAGCAAAATCAGCTTTGTGAACATAAAAATCAAAAAAATCACCATTGACTATCAAAGCCATATTCTTGACCACGCAAAAATAAAAAATTCTAAGAAGCTCCTCTGTTTGAGGATGAGTTTCCGGCCTTAAATGGACATCGGAAATTACCACCGCCGCCTCTTCGATCTGAAAATTGTCCGAAACGCCGGCAACTTGCTCCATCGCTTCAAACTCGGCAATAATCTGCGCCGAAGGGATCCGTTTGATCTCCTCCAGACTTTGGTCAAACATCCTGACACGCGGCTCTGTGCGCGGATGCGCTTTTGTCACCGCCATTCGCCCCTCTTCGGCCAGCAACGGGCTGATCGAGCGCAAAGTCATCCTGGCCGCAGTATCCAAAGCCTGAAAATAGAGCTTTGGGTGTCGTAACGGGGAGCTCACCATGCTCCGCCTGACCTTCGTATCCGTCGGTAACTCTGTCGTCGGAAAAAATAATGCTCTTTGAGCGTCAGTTAACTTCCTAAGTAAAGATGGCACAATCTCGTCTTTTGCGGCCGGGTCTAGCGAATCCAAAATCAGGCCAAAGGCTTTAAAAATAATATCAAGCGGCCTGCTCCTGCCCGCCCCATCGGTCCGATCGATCAGATAGTAAATTTTTCCATTTGATATTCTAATTAATCCTTGGCCTTCCAGAGACTCTAACTTCTTTTGCAATTTTGCCAAAAAAACTCTATATGGCTGCTTAAAGGAACGTCGCTGTTGATAATAATCACTAGCCCGACCCAATTTATCGGCCATAAGCAGCTGATTATAAAAACGCCAGCTGGTTTTTCTGGCACTGTTAACCATCCCCATCCCACCGGAAAAACCTAATGCGACCATATTCTTAAAATAACTGCCTTGTGGCATAGAAAATATGCCTCCTAGTCACTTTTCGGCTATATTATTGAATAATTTCACTCCAAGAGGTATAATTTATCTATGCGCGAGATTGTCGCCAAAAAGATCACCGATACCATAAAAAGGCTCTGTATTGAAGCCAACACCAGCCTTCCTGAAGATGTTGTTAGTGCCATCAAAAAAGCCATCACCAAAGAAAAATCACCGACCGGTCGTGATATCTTAAGGCAACTCCTGGTTAACGCCAAAACAGCTTGGAGAGAAAAGATTGCTCTGTGCCAGGACACCGGCCTTGCTTTTGTTTTCCTCTCTGTTGGACAAGAGGTTCAAATCATCAACGGCAATCTAACAGCCGCGGTCAACGAAGGGGTGCGTCAAGCCTACGAAAGTGGTAATTTAAGAAAATCAACAGTTAAAGACCCGATCACTCGATGCAATAACGGGGATAATAGCCCGGCCTTTATTCACACCGAAATGGTCCCCGGCGAAAGCATCAAGATCCAAGTATTAACCAAGGGTGGCGGCGCAGAAAACTGTAGCGCCATTAAAATGTTTAAACCCTATTCCAGCAAAACAGAAATCGATGAATTCATCCTGGAGACGGTAAAAAAAGCCGGGGCCAACGCCTGTCCTCCCATAATAGCAGGTATCGGAATCGGTGGCTCATTTGACCAGGCCCCACTCCTGGCTAAGAAAGCGCTCTTACGAGAAATCGGTCAGCCAGGCTGCAGCAAAGAAAAAGACACTATCGCCTGGGAAAAACACTTATTAGAAATGATAAACAAAACCGGCATAGGACCAATGGGCTTGGGAGGAACAACAACAGCCCTGGCAGTTCACATTGAACGCCAACCGTGCCATATCTCCAGCTTACCGGTTGCAGTTAATATTCAATGCCATTCACATAGGTATAAATATGCCGAAATCTAAAATAATTAAGTTAATTCCCCCGGTTGATGAAAAGATTATTGCCGGCTTAAAAGCGGGGGACAAAGTATTAATTACCGGCCCCATAATTGCCGCCAGAGATTCCGCTCATCAACTCTTTGAACATCGCCCTCCTTTTGAGCCTAAAGGGGCAATTCTTTTTTATGCCTCTGCCACTCCTGCTGCCAACGGAAAAGCGATTGGCTCGGTCGGACCTACCACCGCAACCAGAATGGATCCATACACTCCGGCCTTGTTAAAACTCGGCGTAAAAGTTACCATTGGCAAAGGGGAGCGGGGCGAAGAAGTGATCGCCGCGATGAAAAAGTACAAAGCGGTTTATCTAATTGTTCCGGGCGGCGTAGCAGCAGCCAACGCCAAGTATGTCAAAA
>JBDRIF010000014.1:0-16147 GCA_043816125.1 bacterium | reverse complement strand
GATTGCCGGCCGGATTTTTTCAGGGAATATCAGGGAGTTATTAAAAAGGGGACGAAATCAGGGAATATCAGGGTAAAAACGCCTTTGATTAACATGACTAAAGCGGAAATTATTAAATTAGCTCTAAAATTGAAGGCTCCTTTAGAGCTGACCTGGTCCTGCTATGAAGGTGGGAAGCGCCCTTGTGGGAAGTGTGATAGTTGTAAGCTGAGGGCAAAGGGCTTTGCGGAATTGGAGACCTAAAAGTCTAAAGGCCTATAGGCCCATAGGCCTTTAGGAATACAAATGTTATAATACAAATATGAATCCCTTAATTGCAGTCTGTTTTTTTACCGGCATGCTCCATTTTGCCGAAGCTTCATCTTCGTGTCTCCGTTTGGCTGGGATTAGAACCGGTAGGGTAGCTACTTCCATCTCGTTTGTTAATGCCTCGCTTTTGGTTTCCCGTATGTCTAACATGCTTCAAGCCCCTTTCTTAGGCGGCATGGTAGATACCGCGATTTATCTTGGTAATTCCGCTAGCTTAGTTTCGAGTTTCAGGCTAATTATTTTTGCTGCTTTCATTGGTAATTTGGTAGCTTTAATCTTGGCGCCAAGTTCAGTCCAAATATTTACTAAAGCCATTACAAAATTTAAAGTGAATCCTTCAGTCCCGCGCTTAATCCTTTCGCTCCTTATTCCGAGAAACTTTATTGCTTTTTTAAAATGTTTTCGTTTGCCTCGATTGCGCTCTCTTCAGGGGATAAGTTTAAAAGGAATTCCAAAGACCTTTTTGGTGCTTAACATTCTTGTTGCATCGATCTATGCAATTGGTGTTTTGGCCGCTTTAATGGCCGGAGCCTTGGTCCCTGAGTATCGAGTCACTGCTGTTCAACTTTCGGCCATTATTAATGGGATGGCGACTATTCTTTTTACTCTGATGGTCGATCCTGGGGCAGCGCATATTACAGACCAGGCGGCCAAAGGGGAAAGACCGGAGAACGATGTCCGAACTGTTGTTTTTTACCTTTTAGCGGGGAGGGTTGTTGGAACATTAGTTATTTCACAGCTTCTTTTTATGCCCGGGGCTGAATATATCAAAACTGTTACGCTCTTAGTTAAGGATGCTTTTCTTAGATGAAAATAATCCGTCATCCCAAGAAGAAGAAACTCAAAGGTTGCGTGGTTGCTTTAGGGACTTTTGATGGGGTTCATCTCGGCCATCAAAAAGTAATTAACACTGCTGCCCGATATGCGATTCGCAATAAGGTCTCCTCGCTCGCAATTACTTTTGATCCCCATCCGCAACAATTGATCGTTCCCGAAAGAGGCTTGAAACTCTTAACAACTCTCAAAGAGAGGGAAGATCTCTTTGGGGAGCTCGGTGTTGACGGGGTCGTCCTGGTCCGCTTTACTCAGCAGATGCGAAAACTTTCTTATCAGCAGTTTGTCAAAAAGTATCTAGTCGATCTGCTAGGAGTAAGCCGGGTCTTTGTCGGTTACGATTACGCTTTTGGTAAAAAGAGGGCCGGTGGAGTTGAACAACTAAAGGCTCTGGGTAAGAAATATGGCTTTACGGTGGCAGTTATTCCGGCTGCCCGGATCGGCTGGCAGATTGTAAAATCGAGCAAAATCCGGGAGCTGATTAGTCAGGGGAAGTTTAATCGTGCCGTTAAGCTGTTGAATCGACCTTATGTTATTACCGGCAAAGTTGTCAAGGGGACTGGAGAGGGGAAGGTTTTAGGTTTTCCAACCGCAAATTTAAAAACTGATCCTCATAAATTAATTCCGGCACATGGCGTTTATGCCGGCCGGGTCGGCGAGCACAAGGCAGCCGTAAATATCGGTTCGCGCCCGACTTTTGGCGTTGGTGGCTCGGTTGTCGAAGTCCATCTGCTTGGTTATCAGGGCAATCTATATGGTCAAACGATCAAGGTGGAACTGACCAGACGTTTGCGAGATGAAAAACAGTTTAGTGACGTGGAAAAGTTAAAGAAACAGATCAAGCAAGATGTCAGCCGGCTTTAATGATTTTGACAATATCATAGACTGTTGGGGCCGTGGGAATAGGGGAGTCAGGGACATTTCTATTAATTAGGAGAAACGCATCTTCCAGTGTATGTTTGCCGTTAATTATGCCCTTGTTAAAGGTTGCTTGTCGGTGAGCACCGGCCCGCAAATTAAAACCGCGATTGGCTGACAGGACCAAATCTGGCGCTCGGTTCAAGTAAGGACCATGATAAATTTCTCTTTTGTGATAGATGCGCTTAACAACTTTTTTGCCGGCAAACTCCAGAGCGTTAAACATTGTTTCGAGTTCATTGATAATTGTTTTTTTGTCGTTTCCTTTGATATATATTCTGGCTGGATCCAGAGCAAATGCTTGCGAGGGATTGAGCAGGGAATTAATATAGACATCTTGATCTAAGCGCTCGAAGCCATGGTCCGAAAGTATTATCAGCAGGTCGCCGGGGCTGATATTGTTTAGAACTTCGCCAATAAGTTTATCAATTTCTTGAAAATAATTTATAAATATTGAATGGTGTTGATGTTGGGCATCTTCTAAGGCCGGCCAAAGAAAGTGGGCCAGTCTGTCAAATTCGGTAAAAACAAACATAAAGGTCTGCCAATCTTTTTGCCAAAAATAGCGAAAGGCTTTCAGGTGGGAGGTCAGGGTTTGGCCGAAATCTTCAATGAATACATCAAGTGACTGGTGGGCGCTTTCTGTATCCACGTCAATCTTGTAATTGATCTCTTTCAGTTCCTCAATTAGGTGGAGCGGATAGACAGCTTTGGCCAAGTCAACTGCTACAAAACCGGATACCAGCAGGCCGTTTAGTGCCCGGGCCGGGTAGGTGGCCGGCACGTTGATGATAATATATTTTCGGTTATTGTCCTGTAGCCAAAAAGGGGGCGCTTTCAGATCATCAAAGTTGGGAAAGGTGAGTTTATCGGAGTTGGTGGGGCGATCTGTAAAGCCAAAAATACCGTGTTCGGCCGGATTAGCCCCGGTAATTATTGAGCTCCAGGCGACGGCGGAAACTTCGGGGATAGATGACCGCATTTGACGCAAGGTCCCCCGATTGATTAAGGTTTGGGTATTGGGCATTATCCCCTGCCGGGCCCAATCTTTGATTAGCTGATAAGGTACGCCGTCCAAACCGACAATTATTGTTCGTTGTTTGCTCATGATTTAAGAACAATTCCTGCCGCACAGACTGTCCCTTCTTTTTCTAGGACAAACCGGCCCAATTCTGGCACCTGATTAATGGGGAAGGTTACAATGGGAGCGTCGGTTATTATTGTGGCTTGTTCGGCAGAATAATCTTTCGGTGTTGTTTTGGAAATTTTGCAGGCTGAAGTTTGAGTGCTGCATCTAATGGTCAGGTCCTTTCTTTGCTCTAGCTCCAGGGGCAAAAGCCACAAGATAAGTGCGGCAAAGCTATTAGTGCTTGTTGGAGCTTGTTTGGACAGGCAAATGATATCACCTCGTTTAAGCAATAATGAGTCTTTGATAGTGAGACCGATGTTTTGACCGCAGGCAGCTTGTGATACTTCTTGATTGTTTATCACTATTGTTGCGATTTTGGTTTGGCTTTTTTTCGGTAGAACCTGAATTGCTTGTCCAACTTTTATTTGTCCGGATGCTATTCTGCCCACAGCAATCTTTTTGTTGTTAATTTCATAGATGTCTTGAATCGGCAGAATTAGCGATGATTTGTCTTTGGAATTGATTGAGGGGAGGGTTTCAAGTGTGGTCAGTAATGGTGGGCCGTTAAACCAGGCCAGTTGGGTTGATTTTGTGGTGAGGTTGTCGTTATTTAGGGCAGAGATGGGAAGATAACAACATGGCTGAAGGTTTATCGATTGCAAAAACTTGTCTAACTGCTTAACAATAGAATGATATTTTTCTTCATTAAAATTAATTAAATCCATTTTGTTGACAGCCACAATAACCTGTCTAAAGCCCAGCCAAGATAGAATGTAGGCATGATGTTTTGTTTGGGCTTTGATCCCCTCATTGACATCGAGGACAATAATGGCGGCCTCAGCTTGAGTCGCTCCGGTAACCATATTTTGCAGAAATTCCAGGTGTCCCGGTGCATCGATCATGATGTAATCTCGATTGGGGGTTTCCAGAAACACTTGGGTTGTTTCAATGGTCCGGCCCTGGTCTCTCTCTTCTTGTAAATGGTCAACCAAATAGGCAGGAATGGCTTCCGCCTTATTGTTGAGAAGTCTGCCAATTAATGTCGATTTGCCGTGATCAACATGACCGACAACCACTACTTTTAGGGCACTCTTTTTGTACGTCATTGTCACATATATCCCAATGATCTCAACTTTTGCATTGTATAGACCGATTCCTTATCTTGGGCGCGTCCGCTTCTTTCTGTTGTTTGAGTAGTTTGCAGTTCGCTAATTATTTTATCAATGGAGTCTGCTTGTGAATCGACTGGGGCGCAGCAGGAGGCGCAGCCAATACTCCGATATCTTTGGCCATTTTTTGCCAAGTAGAGAGGGATTATGGGGATGTTTTCTCTCTTAATATATCGCCAGATATCGAGCTCCCGCCAGCCTAGGAGTGGATGGACGCGGAGATGTTCTTCGTCTGCTACTTTAGTTTTATATAATTTCCAGAGTTCTGGCGGCTGGGTTTGATAATTCCAGGTAAAACCCTTATCTCTGGGGCTAACAATCCGTTCCTTGGCCCGGATGCCATGCTCATCTCGGCGGATACCTAGAAATAGCGCCTTTAATTGATAATTCGAGATAAAGTTCTTAAGCGCCTGTGTTTTTAGTTCTGTGCAGCATTGAAATTTGCCCTGCTTGGGCCCCATTTTTTTGTTGAGGGCGTCATTGTTCTGAGTTACGATTAAATCTAAATTCCAGGCTTTGGCGTATTTATCTCTAAAGTCGTAAATTTCCTGAAATTTATATGATGTATCAAGATGGATAACGGGGCAGGGGATGGTTCCCAAAAAGGCTTTTTTCATCAGCCATAACAGGGTGGTCGAGTCTTTACCCATTGACCAGAGCAGGCCGACTTTTTTGTACAAGGCATAGGCTTCCCTGATAATGTAGATGCTGTTGTTTTCCAGTTGGTCCAGATAATCCATAAATTAATTATACACTACCAGTTGGCTGGTTTTGTTGACTTTGGTAATATAGTTACGTAAAATAAAATTGCGGCGAAATAATGTTGTTGCAGAGGAAAATGTCATCTGGAGCGAGGCAGAAAGTTTTTCATGGGCAATGCGTAAATATCCCTTAAACAGTATATATTTTTATTTAACAGAGGGCTGCAACCTGGCTTGTCGGCATTGCTGGATTGCACCCAAATATCAAGGTGATAATAAATCTGGGCCTGTTCTTTCGTTTGCTCTCTTTAGGTCAATCATCAATCAGGCCAAACCCCTGGGGTTGTCTGGCGTCAAACTGACAGGGGGAGAGCCCTTTCTTCATCCGCAAATAAATGAGATATTAGATTACATCAAAGAGCAGGATTTGCGTTTAATAATAGAAACCAATGGGGTGCTGGCTACTCCGGAAATTTGTCAGAAAGTAAAGACCTGTAAGAGGGCTCATGTCTCGGTTAGTATCGATGGTGTGGATGCCGAAACGCATGAGTGGGTTAGAGGTGTTAAGGGGTGTTTGGTGGCTGCCAAACAAGGGGTGCGCAATCTGGTAGCGGCAGGGATAAACCCTCAGATAATAATGACGATTATGCGGCGCAACAAAGATCAGATTGAACCGATGGTGCGATTGGCCGAATCTTTGGGTGCCAGCTCGGTAAAATTTAATCTGGTTCAACCCACGGCTCGTGGAGCTCAGATGCATGAAGCAAATGAGACCTTGAACATTGAGGAATTGGTTTCTTTGGGCCGATGGGTTGATAGAGAGCTGGCAGCCTCAACCAAATTGCGTTTGATGTACGCCCACCCGGCTGCTTTTAGGTCTCTGAGGCGGCTCTTATCCACAAACAGTGATGGTTGTGGTGTTTGTGGAATATTTGGGATTATTGGTGTGCTGGCAAATGGCTCTTATGCCCTGTGCGGTATTGGAGAAAGTGTGCCTGAATTTGTTTTTGGGGATGTCCAAAAAGATCGCTTAGCAGATGTTTGGCAGAACAACGCAGTTCTGAAAGATATCCGGCAAGGGTTGCCTGAAAAGCTGGAAGGCATTTGCGCAGACTGTATAATGAAACAGAGATGTTTGGGCAGCTGTCTGGCGCAAAACTATTATTCTGACAAAAACCTCTGGGCGCCGAATTGGTTCTGTGTTCAGGCCCGGGAGCGGAATATTTTTCCGGAATTTCGCAGAAAATCTTCTTTTGACAAGGCAGGAAACTGAACAGTGAAACAAAATAATGTTATTTTGGATTCCCGAAAAGAGTATGTGCTGAGTTTGGCTAATGGGCAGGGGTGGAGTTTAATTGCCGATGAGACAACGGTCTCCTGGCTTGATCGGCTGGCCAATATTATGAAGCTTAAGCAGGGGGGGCAAAATGATTATCAGAAGGTATATTTTACTCAAAGAGGCTCCGATCGAGATAATTTTCGACATATTCTTCGGAAAAATGGTTGGATAAACCAAGAACGCAAAAATATTCAGTTTTGGCGACAGAAAAAATCTACCAACATAATCTGTGAGTTTGTTGAATGCGAATGGTCTCCTGTTTTGGACTTTATTAGAATGTATATGGTGGTCGGTATTTTATATAGACAAATTTGGGCAAGCGAGGGAGTGCCGCTACATGCGGCTTTAGTACAGTTGCATGATCGGGGTGTAGTTTTGGCTGCCCCCGGTTCGACCGGAAAATCTACCTGCTGCCAGAGAATTCCTATTCCCTGGCAAGCGTTAAGTGATGACGAAACCGTGATCGTCAGGGGAGATAATGGGGCCTATTTTGCCCATCCTTTCCCCACTTGGAGTGAGTACATAGGTCAATCGGCTGCCCGCTCTTGGCAAGTACAGAAAAGTGTGCCATTGTCTGCAATCTTCTTTTTAGAACAAGCTCCGATCGATGAAGTTATTCCAATCGGGCAGGGCCAGGCGGCTGTTTATTTGCGGCAATCTGCAGATGAGGCAGGCTATAGGGCTTTGTCAAAGTTAGAGAGAACTGATAGAATAAAGCTCAAGACGATGTTGTTTCATAATGTCTGTGAACTATCGAGTTTGATTCCGGGGTTTGTCTTGCAGGCCAGCCTAACCGGAAAATTTTGGGACAAAATCGAACAAGTAATTTCTTGATCGTAACTTAAAAGGGGGTATATGTTATGGCAGAGAAGAAAATTAAGTATGATAAACCGGAGCTGCAAGTTTTAAAAGCTTTGGAAAGCCTGGGGTATTGTGGCCATGGGGCCAGCGACGGGGAGGATTGTTACAATGGAACCGTTGCCGTGACTGGTTGTGGAACTGGAGGGGCTGATTAGAAACAGGGTTGTTCGTTCTATTTTTCAGTTTTTTGTGGTTGAAAATGCGGGTGAGGAGGGAGATAATAAGTGCCAGTGGTAAGTGAGAACAAGAAACCCATTGCCAATCCTCTATTGGTGTTGAGGGAAGAATTTGATGACTGGGCAGTTCTTTTTGATCCGGACACCGGCGATGCTTTTGGACTGAACCCGACCAGTGTTTTTATCTGGAAACAACTAGATGGCCATAACACCCCTCATGATATCCTGAATATCCTAAGTGAACACTGCGAAAATGTGCCCGATGATGCGGCAAACCACCTAAACAAGTTCCTCGAGGCACTGATTGAAAAAGGTTTTGTCGGCTACGAAGTCTCCCAGAATTAATACCGCATGATTAGACGATTAATGAATATGCCCAGGTCGGTTGACTTGGTTATTACCAACGAGTGTAATCTGCGTTGTCAGTATTGCTATCATTTCGAGAGTCCTGGGGATGTTGGCCGAGATTTGCCGCTAAGTGCTTGGCTTCAATTCTTCCATGAGCTGACAGAGAGTGCAGTCACCGAGGTTACAATTGCTGGAGGAGAACCGTTTTTTCGATCCGACTTCAGAGAAATTATCGACGGGATTGTCAAAAATAGAATGCGTTTTGGTGTTTTGAGCAACGGGACCCTGATTAGTAACGAAATTGCCGCCTATCTCGCTTCTACCAAACGCTGCAATAGTGTTCAGGTCTCCATTGATGGCGGGAGTCCAAAAACCCACGATTCTTTTCGGGGTCAGGGGAACTTTTATAAAGCTCTCAAAGGCATTAAAAATCTCCAAAAAAACAAGATTAAAGTTGCTGTAAGAGTAACTATCCACCGCCAAAATGTCCATGATCTTGGTGCTATTGCCGAATTATTGCTTGAGGAGATTGGGCTACCCGGCTTTTCTACTAATTCTGCTCATTATATGGGACTTTGTGCTAAAAATACTAAGATGGTTCAGCTGACGACTGAAGAACAGTTTATCGCCATGAAAAAACTTATGGAGCTGAACAGGAAATATAATAATCGTATCGGGGCGGCGGCTGGGCCATTGGCTAATGCGAAAGCCTGGATGGAAATGGAGGAGGCTCGGCAACAGGCGAAAGAGTCAATCCCCGGTCGGGGTAAGTTAGTAAGCTGTGGTGGGGTGTTTGCCAAATTAGCCGTGCGAGCAGACGGGGTAATTGTCCCCTGCAACCAGATGAGTCATATTGAGCTGGGAAAGATCAATAAAGATAGCCTGAAAGATCTTTGGCACAACAGTCCGCAATTAAAAAACTTAAGAGAAAGACGCGATCTGCCGTTAAGCGAGTTTGATTTTTGCAAGGGGTGTGGGTATATTGATTACTGTACCGGAGGCTGTCCGGCTATGGCTTATGCGATTAATGGCAATGAATATCATCCGAGCACCGATTCCTGTTTAAAACGTTATTTGGAAAATGGGGGGCAACTCCCGCATCAGGATGCTATATGACAAACCGTGCGAGACTACGGATATCAGCTGATCCAGATAAAGCCTATATCCATATTGGCGCCAGCATGAGTCCAACTCTTCGCGGGCCTGATGTGGTGCAGGTAGTTCCATATAATGACAAAGAAGTTGAATGTGGCGATATAATTGTTTTTCGACCTGTTGGTCGTTCATATAATGTTACTCATCGTGTGGTCCGAGTTGAGGGAGAGAAAATCTATACCCGCGGAGATAATAATTGTGACGCGGACGGCTGGGTCGTTTCGCCTGACCAGATCAAAGGTCGAGTGGTTTCAGCGCAGAGAGGTGACAGGCGGTTGCCGATCTATGGCGGACGATTGGGTAAAATTGTTGAAGGTGTTTTCCGGTTTAATCGCAAATTTAGATCTTTGCTCGGCCCGCTTTATCGAGCACTGGCAGGGAGAATCTTTATCCCCTTAAAAACCAGTACCTTGGTTTTTCAACGGCAGTCCGGGGTGGAATATCAGCTGCTTTTGGGCAAAAAAGTTATTGGGCGTTGGAATTCGAGATCAAAAAGGTGGAATATTCGGGCGCCGTTTAGATTTGTTATTGATGAAGCTGCTCTGCCGCGGGCGGACTGATTATTTATGCTTGGCTGGTATTACTATCTTAAAAAAGGCTTGGCCCGCAAAAAACAGAGTGACCGCTTAACTCATGGGCAGGCCAAGACGGACATTAAGAAACTTTGGCCGTTTTTACAACGTCACTGGCCCAAGGCTATCCTGGGGACAATTATCATTTTTGTTACCGCTGCTTTTTCCTATGTCCAACCTCTGGCGCAGCGTTATCTAATCGATAAAGTAATTTTAGGGCGGCAGCTGGAGTTACTGGCTGTTGTTGTTTTACTGCTTGCCGGGATCAGTATTTTTCAAAAGCTTGGCAATATGCTGCAGCAGTTTTATTTTGCCCGTTTTGGCAAACGAATAGTTGTGGATATCCAGGCTGACCTGATCAGCCGGGTGCTGCATTTTCCAAAGGCATTTTTTGACGATAAAGAAACAGGTTATCTGATGTCCAGGCTTGCACCTGATGTTCAGGGCTTGGGCTGGTTTTTCTCCGGCACAATTGTTTATGTTATTAGCAATATCTTTCGTTTTATCGCGGGAGTGGCTTTATTAGTTTATCTGGAGTGGCGCTTAGCGGTTGGGGCAATAGTTTTTTTGCCGTTTTTTGCCGTGGTCGCTATTTATTTTTCCAGAAAAGTGCGCATTTTAAGCCATTTTAACATGGAACAACAGGCTGGGGTTACCCGGCGACTTCAGGAGGTGCTCTCAGCGATCCCTTTGTTTAAGGCTTTTGCCACAGAAAAACAAGAAGCAGCCAAAGTTGTTAATGAGCTTAACAAAGCCTACCATTTGGAACTGGAACAGAGTGTGACTAGTTCATTTGCCGCGACAGTTATCGGCTCGCTGGGTGATATTGCCCGCTTGTTTGTGCTGGTGGCTGGTGTCCCCCTGGTTGTGGGCGGCAGTTTTAGCGCCGGCTCTCTGTTTGCTTTTTTTGCTTATATTAATTATGTCTATGGCCCGGTCCAATTTATGGCTCAGACCAGCTTTCAATTGCAGCGGGCTTTGACCTCCTTAGAAAGGATTTCGGCTTTTTATGATATTTTGCCGGAAGAACCTGGTCAGGGGGTTAAGGTCGAGCATTTAAAAGGCGAGATCGAGTTCAAAAACGTTTCCTTTTCATATAATGGAGAGGGGAGAGTCCTGGAAAATGTCTCTTTTTCTGTTGCAGCTGGAGAATCTGTGGCAATTGTTGGACCAAGCGGGGGAGGGAAGACAACTTTAATCAGCCTGCTGCTAGATTTTTATCGGCCGACTGCCGGAGAGATTCTTTTTGATGGCAGGCTGGTACAGGAATACGCGGTAGATTCTTTGCGCCGGCGGATTGGCTATGTCGCCCAAGGCACTCGTTTGCTTTCTGGCACCATTAGGGACAACCTGTGTTATGGTAATCCCGAGGCGAGTGAGGAAGATGTAATACGGGCGGCAAAAATTGCTGATATTCACGAGTTTATAACCAATTTGCCAAAAGGTTATGATTCCCTGCTGGGAGAGAATGCGGTCAATCTTTCTGAAGGGGAGAGACAAAGAATTTCAATTGCCAGGGCATTAGTAAAAGATCCCGATATCCTGATCCTGGATGAACCGTCTTCTTCTCTGGATTCCGCAACAGAAGAATCAATTATTGAAGCACTTCCGGCCGCTGTTCGCAATAAAACTCTGATAGTTATTACGCATCGAGAGTCCACTATTAAAGCCGCGGACCGTGTTTTGCGCTTTGAGGACAAATGTCTCTACTAATCCAACAACTCCGAGTTGCTCATAAAGACTTAAGGTTGGCTGGAAAAACACAAAACGCCATTTTACATCTGCCGGAAAAGCAGCTGCTTTATCTGTTATCAGTTTTGCGGAATGAACAGCCGATCTTGCCGCAAATATCAATTGAAGAATGGCAAGAATTTCTATCAGCCTTAGCGCCTCATGCTATTCAGTCGTTTTTCTATTGGCAGATCAAGTCTTTGCCGCAAGCGTTACAGCCGCCCGGGGAAATTTGTGATCAGTTACGACGTCTCTATTTTACCAGTCTGGCCCGTTCTTTGCGCCTAGAAAGGCAGGTGGCTGAAATTCAACAGGCGTTTCTGGCAAAGGATGTCCAAGTGCTGGTCCTCAAAGGTCCTGCTTTAGGCCGGTTGGTTTACCCGAATCCGGCGCTGAGACCAAGTTGTGATTTGGATTTATTGGTTAAACCCCGGCAGTTTCGGTTGGCCAGGGAGATATTGATTTATTCAGGCTATAATATTTGCGAGCAAAACTTTGAGAATTTTGCTGATTTTCAGATTGAGGAACGTTTTGTGCCCGATGAGCAAAATAATTGTCCGGTAGAGCTTCACTGGGATATCCACAATCTTAAGACTATACAAAAGCACAATGGAATGGAGGAACTTTTTTCCCGGGCGATCAGGGTGGCGGATTTTGAGATGTTGCATCCGGTGGATGCGCTTATTCACGCTGCCATTCATAATACCATGGTGCATAATCAAGATATGACGCTGCGTTGGATCCTAGACTTTACTTTTCTGGCACAATACATGTCTGACCCTCAAGACTGGTTGGTGCTGCAGCAAAGAAGCGTAGATTGGCGCGCTCGTCTGGCAGTGGAGCATTCTTTGAAAATGGCCCAGCTTTGGTTTGGAGCTAAGCTGCCGCAGGAATTTAGTGATTTTTTAACTTGGCCTAAGCCTACTACTCTGGAGAAGCAAGCCTGGTCTGACACAATAAATCGTTACGAAAGTATATTTAGTATGTTAAGGGTTAGAGGTGTATCCTCCTTGAAAACTCTCTTGCGTTTTGCTTTTCCACCATCAAAAATTATGCGCGGTGAATTTTCGTGCATACATTTCTGGCAGTTGCCTCAGGCATATGTTAGACGCTGGTTAAGATGGTTGGCTCGGCGCAGGCGGGGTAGGTTATTGTAAGACTATTTTTTTTATGTTATAATTTTAACAATGGTTCTGAAGAAAGAAAAAGTAGATGAAGTGATAGGTAAATACCAGCAAAGCCAGGGCGATACAGGATCTCCTGAGGTTCAAGTAGCGCTTTTGACTGAAAAGATTAACCAGTTGGTTGAACACTTGAAAATAAACAAAAAAGACAACCACAGCCGACATGGTTTATTACTCATGGTTAGTCAGAGAAAAAAATTCCTAAATTACCTCCAGAAAGATAACCTCAAAAGATATCAGAACCTCAAAACAAGCTTAGGGTTGAAATGATCAAAAAAGTTGAATTGGATTTAGGGGACAAGAAGATCCTCACCCTCGAAACCGGCCGAGTGGCCAAAGAAGCAGGTGGCGCTGTAATTGCCCGTTTGGGTGATACTATGGTGTTGGCTGTGGCGACAGTGGCCAATACCCCGCGCAAAGGGATGGATTTCTTCCCGCTATTAATCGATTTTGAAGAAAAATTATATGCCGCCGGCAGAATCCCGGGGAGTTTCTTTAAAAGAGAAGGGCGCCCGACCGAAAATGCGATTTTAACTGCCCGCAGGATTGATCGACCGATCCGACCTCTTTTTCCTAATGGCTATCGGAATGACGTTCAGGTTGTTATCACTCCTCTTTCTGTTGATCAGGAGAATCTACCGGATATTTTAGCGATTAATGCCGCTTCTGCGGCTTTAGCCATTTCTGACGCCCCTTTTAACGGCCCGATCGGAGCGGCCAAAGTCGGTTTGATCGAAGGAAAACTGGTTGTCGATCCAACGATAGAGGAAATGAAGAATTCCACCATGGATCTGGTTGTTGCCGGCACCAATGAGGCAATATTGATGATCGAATGTGGATCTTCCGAAGTGTCAAACGAAGAGGTTCAAGAAGGGGTCAAATTAGCCCACCAGAGAATCAAAGAAGTTATTAAACTGCAGGAAGAGTTGGTCAAGAAGGCCGGCAAGAAAAAGAAGCCTGGAGTCGTTTACACCCCGAACGAAGTAATTAAGAAATACGTTATGGATAATGCGGCTAAAGATGTTGTTAAAGCGATGCAGATCACCGAAAGAGATAAGCGCAAGGTCGATCTGGAAAAGATTAAAGAAGATTTGGTAAACGGCATAAAAGACAGTCAAGACGAAACATTAAAGAAATTAGTAAACGATAATCCGGCCGATTTAAACAATATTCTTGATAAGATTCAGAAAGAAGCTGTGCGCAAGATGATTCTTGAGGATAAAAAACGACCTGATGGACGCGGTTTTGATGATTTGAGGGAGATTTCGTGTGAAGTAGGTGTTGTCCCTCGTGTTCACGGTTCGGCCATATTCAGCCGGGGCGAAACTCAGGTTCTAACTATTGCCACTCTAGGGGCCTTGGGTGAAGAACAACGTTTAGATGGCTTGTCACCCGAAGAGACCAAACGCTATTTACACCATTATAATTTCCCTGCTTACTCTGTTGGCGAAGTCAGGCCATTACGCGGCCCCGGCAGACGGGAGATCGGGCATGGTGCTTTGGCTGAGAAGGCTCTATTCTCCGTTGTGCCTGATGAAGTTAAATTCCCTTATACTTTACGACTAGTTTCCGAAGTTATGTCATCCAATGGATCGACCTCCATGGCGGCAACTTGCGGCAGTACCCTGGCGCTGATGGATGCCGGTGTCAAGATCGCCAGCCCAGTGGCTGGTATCTCTGTTGGTTTGGTTCAAGAAGGCCCCTCGACAGGCTCGGGGCGAGGGAAAAAAGATGTTCTATTCATTGATATTCAGGGGATAGAAGACTTTTTTGGTGATATGGATTTTAAAGTTGCCGGAACACGCAAAGGGGTAACTGCTATTCAAGTCGATTGTAAGGTAGCCGGGTTGTCACACGACATTATTGCCAAAGCGATGACGATGGCGCTGAAAGCCCGCTTGCAAATATTAGATAAGATTGAAGCGGCGATCGCTGCTCCCCGAGCAGAATTGTCCGAATTTGCTCCCAGAGTCGATACGATGATGATCGATCCAGATAAGATTGGGATGGTTATCGGGCCAGGCGGGAAGATGATCAAAAAGATAGTCGAAGAGACCGGCGCCAATATCGATATCGAAGATGATGGACGGGTTTTAATTACAGCCGTCGATGCCGAAGGTGGCAAGAGAGCCCGCAAGATGATCGAAAGTATTACTTACGAACCAAATGTTGGCGATGTTTTCAATGGTGAGGTTGTCCGGATTATGCCGTTTGGCGCTTTTGTCGAACTTGTGCCGGGCAAAGATGGCTTGGTCCATATTTCTCAAATCTCCGATCGACGCATTGCCAAAGTTGAAGATGCTATCAACATTGGCGACAAGGTTATTGTCAAACTGATGGAAAAAGACGAAAAAGGACGCCTTAACCTCTCTATGAAAGCTGTTTCTGATCAAGAAAAAGCCAGATTTAAGAACTAATAAGCTATGGATGGCGTATCAACAGCCATAATAGTTGCCATCTTCGTCTTCTCCATTTTTTCCAGTACCGGTAATAACAATTATACTCAACCAAAAGGTTCAACAGAGACTCCGGAAACAATTAAGAGTTACAATCTTCCGCAAGCTCCTAATCCTGATTATAGTGAGGAATATGGGAGTAAGGCATATAAAGAGATAAACGCATATGTGGCCCGTTATCGAAGCGCTGAGCAGAGTCAGCAGATAAGTTCTTCCATTGTAAAATATTCGAAGCAATACAATGTTAATCCAAAAATTGTGACAGCTCTCATGGCCAGAGAATCTCGTTTTAATCCGCGGGCAACCTCAAGCAGTGGGGCGATGGGGTTGGGGCAATTGCTGCCGAGTACTGCAAAATCTTTAGGGATATCTGATGGATATGATATTGAAGAGAATGCCAAAGGGACTGTCCGCTATATGAAGTATCTATTTGATCGTTTTCAGGGGAAATCAAATAGAGTGGCGCTGGCTATTGGCGGGTATCTTCAAGGACCCAATGCCATTGCCGAGATGGGCTTAGCCAAGCCGCATACACGGGCTTACGTCAAAGACATTCTCGAAATTTACAACAAGATTTAGTTTATTGTGTCGTAATTCCGACACATCCATCATCATTCCCTCGTAAATTCCGCACAAATCACCTGGTAATAGAGTTGCTTTGTTCTTCTTATGCTTAATGATTTGACTAGAGAACAACAGTTGCTCATCCTCGGTTTAATTCTTCTTATTATTTCCGGCCTCGGGGTTATGATCTACCGCCGCACTATAGCAGATACTGATGAAATATTAATCGAACAGCCTCAAGCGCAGGGCCAAACTCTTGTTGCTCAGTCGAATTTGATCGTTCATGTGACAGGGAGGGTGGTGAGGGAGGGGGTTTATAAGCTAAAATCCGGCGATCGGATCATTGATGCTATTGAGGCTGCCGGGGGGTGTTTGCCGGGGGCTGATCTGTCGGCTCTTAACCTGGCCGAGAAGGTAAAGGATGGGGAGAAGATTGTCGTTTCAAGAAGACCAGAAAATCAGAGTCCCAGAAGGAGAGAATCAGATTATCAGAGTAGCAGAGAAACAGAGAGTACAAATGGAAGAGTCAGCCTGAATTCAGCCGGCGAAAAGGATTTATGTGGAGTGAAGGGGATAGGGCCGTCGATGGCCAAGAGGATCCTTGATTACCGGCAGAGTAATGGTCCTTTTGGCAAGCTAGATGATTTGATGAAGGTAAAGGGAATTGGGAAGGGGACGTTTGGGAAAATAAAGGGATATTT
>JBDRIF010000013.1:0-3165 GCA_043816125.1 bacterium | reverse complement strand
ATCAATTACTGCCTTTTTAACTCTTTCGTAGGCTTCTTCAATCAAAGGGATAGATTTATTCAGATCAATGACATGAATGTCATTCCTGGCCGCATAAATGTACCTCTTCATTTTTGGATTCCACCTTTTCGCTTGGTGACCAAAATGGACGCCGGCTTCGAGTAACTCTTTCATCGTAATTACAGACATTTTTTTCTCCTTTGTCCTGCTCGCCCCGAGCCCCGAGCTTGTCGAGGGGTCGAGGGGATCGCAGGCTCAAACTGATTTGGGTCCAAAGAGTTATTTTATCACGAGACGATAGGGGCTGGCAAGTGAGGTCAGAGGCTCCCCAGAAATGTTTCGGGTTCTTCTTCCGGGTCAAAACCACGTTCGTCAAAAGAGAGGGAGAAAAAATGGGTGGCAGATATCCCCGTTTCTCCATAAGGATGGTAGGCATAATGAAAACCGACACCGGCAATTTTAAGCGAGATTCCCGAGGTTAAATATCTTTTTCGCTGGTCCTGATCAACACCGAGCCGGACCGTTAAGTAATGGGGGAACCCGAGCTCAATTCCGGTGTGGGCAGTTGTTATGTCTGTTGATTGCAAACTGATGTTGGCGTCGGCAGCGACAATTACTCGGTAGGGAGAGAGTCTGGCCGCCTCAAACTCCTGGCCGAGCAGATGGGCTTTGCCGCCAATCTTTAGCGACATCGGCAGGTCGTCTTTAATACTGCCGGTAGAAAACTTGCTGGAGCTGGCGATGTTTTGACCGACCAGGCCAAAGGAGAGCCAGTGGGTCCCTTTTTGTAATACGCCGATATCAATGTTGGCGCCGGTCCCGTCTCCGCGATCATCTTCGGTCCCGTCCTGGGCAAAATATTTAATGTTCATCCCCAGAGAAAACTGATCGGAAAACTTGCGGCCCATTGAAACCAGAAAAACACTGTTATTAAACTGGGCCTTGTTCTGATATTCACCGGCCAAATTTCTCCTGACAATATCTGTAATCGTTGCGCTGGCAAACCCGATCCCGATAGCGCTCTTTCCTCCCATCGGATAGTTGACGCCGAGGACCGTATAATTTACGTCTTCGAGCACCCGGCCCGCCATGCTGGTAAAGTGAAAAGAATCTACTTCGCCCAAACCGGCCGGGTTGGTAAAAATCGTATCCCCTTTATCCGCTACTGCAACATAGGCGTTTCCCATTCCCAATGCCCGGACGCCGACGCTTAAGGAGAGAGGATCAAAGGTTGTACCGGCAAATACCGGACTTATTAATAATACAAATATTATTAATCGGCAAAAGAGTTTCATTGATTAATGACCCAAATCTTGCCTCGCCCCAATCTTTCGTTGGCGGAGGAGATGATCTGATAAAGGTAGATTCCGTTGCCGACTCGGGTATTTGTTAAACTGTAGCCGTTCCAAGTGGTTGGGGTGGAGGTGCCGGCGGGGATAGTGATGGCCTGGGTATTTACCAGCTTGGCCCCCATATCATATATATATAGTGTAGCGCCTGTGGCGGTATCGGCCGAAGCTTCAAAGGTAACGGTCTGATTGCTGCTGAAATTTACCGGGTTTGGATAGTTGATGATGGAAAAAACGAAGAGAAAGAGGCAGAACCAGTTAAGTTGTTTCATGCAGGTATTTTACTATGCCCCGTGCCCGGTTACCACTACCAATGGAGTCTTTAAAAGTATCTTAATATCTGTCCAGATAGTCCAAGTATTTGCATAGTAATGATCTAAAGTGTCACGAAGTGAGGGGCCCATTTCTATTTGGTTCCGACCGCAGACCTGAGTTAAACCGGTTAACCCAGGTTTTACTCGAATCAATTCGCTGCTAAGTGGATCGGTTCCGAGTTCAGGGAATAGTTCAAAAGGTCGTGGTCGGGGACCGACTGCACTCATATCTCCACGGAGAATTGAAACGAACTGTAGTGTTTCATCAAGACCGCGCCTTCTCATGAATTTTCCTACCCTTGTGATATCTCCCAGTCCGATGCCGGAAGCTTCTGGTCCTGTGGCAATGGTAGCGCCGACTCTCATCGATCGAAATTTTGTCATGATGTGGGGGCGGCCGTTTAAACCGTTTCTTCTTTGATGAAATAAAATTGGGCCAGGGGAGTCTAGTTTAATGGCGATGGCAATGACCGGCCAGGTCGGAGCAAATACTGCGACCCCTGCCAAGCCGACCGCAAGGTCCAAACCCCGTTTCATTGCCAGTTGTGCCGGTTTCTTTTTGACCGGCTTTGGCGGCCAATTTTCCCGCACAAAGCGGAGGGCTCTCATCCTAGTTCTTTGCGACGATCTTTCGAGGTAATTTGTTAACAAACCCATGTCTTTGTTTCGGCCTAAAGATTGTGAAATTTCATTATTTGTTTGACGATATTAAACTATGAGTTCAGCCATTACATATGCCAATCCAGGGAATCGGGTAGTAAACGCTCTGCGTTTTGCTGCCCTATATGCAACAGGAGGGAAGAATGTTCGGCAGGCGATGAGAACAGGGGAAGGTTTGCCGGAAAAAGTATGCCGTGGATATGACGCAGCTTTACATAATAACGGTACGGCAGATGGAGATTTTGGGAAGCTGCGTGATATTGTTTTGCGCAACCAGGTCCTGCTTTCTGCTCCAGGGACAATGAGCCGCTTGCAGGATTCTTTAGAAACCGCTTTTTTAATAAGTTGGCATGAAGTGAGTATCTTCTCAATTTCACAAATCTTGAATTATTTAAGCCCGAAAAGGTCTGGTCAGGTCCTGCTATTAACAGTTCTGGAAATGGAGCCAACTGATCAGTATGATAATTTGCTGCGGACAATGTCGGAAGCTCTTTGTCTGGGCGATATTATTTCTGCCGAACGGGTAGCGCAAATATTTAATGTTTTATGCATGAAATCAACTAAGGAAAAAGATTGGACACCAATAAATGCTGTTCTCCTGCCGCTCTTGCAGAGTCCAGCTTTTCGCTCCGGCCTGGCCGAAGCTGTTTTAGACCGCATGGAACAGCGCTATGCCGGGTGGTTGGAAGAGCGTTTGACTGGTTGATATTTACCACGATATACTTTGTTTAAATGCCCAACATCAAAGCCAACCTCGAAGTTATTAAGCAAAAGATCGCTGCCGCCGCGAAAAAGACTGGACGGAAGCCCGAAGAGATCACGTTAATCGCTGTGACAAAAAC
>JBDRIF010000012.1:0-9400 GCA_043816125.1 bacterium | reverse complement strand
TGTCTCAATCTCCACGCTTCGTTGTTGCCGAAATATCGGGGGGCGGCGCCGATCCAATGGGCATTGATTAACGGTGATAAAGAGACAGGGATTACGGTTATGAGAATTAATGAAGGCTTGGATACAGGAGACATAATTGCGCAGGAAAAAATTAAGATTGGCGAGAATGAAAATGCGATCGACCTTTTTGCTAAACTTTTTTCTGTTGGCGGCAAGTTGTTGCTCAAGGTGTTGCGTGAAACGGAAGAACGGAAGAACTTAAAAACTTATAAACAGGATGACAGCCTGGCGACATTTGCTCCGATGATTAAAAAAGAGGCCGGTGAAATTAATTGGCAAAAACCGGCGCAAGAAATTCACAATCAAATTCGCGGGCTGGTTATCTGGCCGACTGCTTATACTTTTTGCGATGGAAAACTTTTGAAATTATTTGGGTCGAGAGTTGTTGGTTTCGTGTCTTCCGGTCAGCCGGGCGAAATTGTCGAAGTGAAAAAAAATGTCGGCTTTGTTGTCTCGACGGGAAAAGGGAATCTGCTGATAACAGAGGTGCAATCGGCCGGAAAAAAGAGGCTCTCCGCTTATGATTTTCTCCTCGGCATGCACATTGACACGGGTAAAATTTTGCCAAATTAAGCGAAAAATTTCCCCCTTGACACCCCACATCTAGTGTTATAAGCTCTTACCTACGCTATTACTATGAAATGTCCATTTTGTGATACAACTGAAGATAAGGTCCTGGAATCCCGCGAAACTGACGACGGAAATGCGATTCGCCGCCGACGCGAATGTCTCTCCTGCCAGGGTCGTTTTACCTCTTATGAACGGGTTGAAGAAAAACCTGTTTTGGTAATTAAGCGTGATGGCCGGCGTGAACAATTTGCCCAGGAAAAAATTCGGGGCGGAATTATGCGGGCTTGCGAAAAGCGGCCGGTCACTATTGAGAGAATTGATCGGATGATGGAGGAGATTGAAAAAGATATTCATCGGGAGGCTGGACGAGAAGTGATGAGTTCTAAACTGGGCGAGCTGGTGATGGATAAACTGCAAGAGATTGACAAAATTGCTTATATCCGTTTTGCTTCGGTCTACCGGAAGTTTGAACATGTGTCGGAATTTGTAAAAGAAGTTGAGGGGATTACGGTGGTGGGGAGATGATTGCGGTGATTATCACCGAAATCACTCTTTTATCACCGCAATCACCGAAATAATAGCAGGAGGAAAAAATGAATCCACAAGCTACAGTTTTCGAAAAAAAGATCGAGGATGACGCGACCGATTTGGCGATGTTTGTCAGAACATCGTCGGATAATATTGTCGGCTGGGACAAAGAAAGGATTATTATTGCGCTGATCAAGGAGACAAATCTTGATCGGGCGATGGCCGAGACGATTAGTAACGAGGTCGAAGAACAGATTGCTCACTTAAAATTGAGAACTGTCACTGCGCCGCTGATTCGCGAATTGGTCGACGTTAAATTGCTGGAACACGGTTTGGAAGAGGCGAGACGCCGGCATACCCGCCTAGGTTTGCCTTTGTTTGATGTTAAAGAAATCATTTTAAGTCAAAACAAAGAGAATGCCAACGTTCCTCACGGACCGGAAGCGACCAACCTTACATTAGCAGAGGGGATCAAAAAAGAATTTGCCCTCCTTCATGTTTTTACCCAGGACATCGCCGATGCTCATATGCGGGGCGATATGCATCTGCACGATTTAGGATTTATCGACCGGCCATACTGCTCCGGCCAATCTGTCGAATATGTTAAAAAATTCGGTTTAGATCTTCCCAACTCAATCTCCAACGCCAGGCCGGCTAAACATGCCGAAGTATTGCTGGCGCAAATGGTCAAATTTTCCGCCGCTCTCCAGGGTGTTTTCGCCGGAGCGATCGGCTGGGATGCCGTCAATTTGTTTTTCGCCCCTTTTTTGGTCGATAAAACAGACAAGGAAATCCATCAGTTAGCCCAGATGATGATTTACGAATACAGTCAGCAGGCAGTTGCTCGCGGCGGCCAGGCGATTTTTTCGGACATAAATATCTATTGGGAAATTCCGAAGCACTTTGAAAAAGTTAGAGCGATCGGACCGGGGGGCGAATATACCGGCAAGGTTTATGCCGACTACGAGAAAGAGGCACAGCGCTTTGCCTGGGCTCTGTTTGATGTTTATAGAGAAGGCGATGGCTCGGGCCGGCCGTTCTTCTTTCCCAAACCGTTGGTTCATATTACCGATAAGTTTTTTAAGACAGAGGGGCATGAGAAATTCTTGAATCATATTTGCGAAGTTGCGACCGAAATGGGAAATACCTATTTTGTTTTTGACCGAGGTGATACTGCCAAGATCTCCGAGTGTTGCCGGCTCTCTTTCAAATTGGAAAAATCAGATCTTGACGATGCCAATGAGCCGTGGCGAATGCGCTACTCGGCGATGCAGAATGTTACCGTGAACTTGCCTCGTCTGGCTTATCGAGCCGAAGGGTCCGACCAGAAGATGTTTGAATTGCTTGATGCCCAATTGGAGTTGGCGGCACAGGCTCATATTCAAAAGAAGAACTTTGTTGTCGACATTTTAAATCGGGGACAAAACGGGCCGCTATCTTTGCTGGCGATGAAACGGGATGGTACCCCATATTACCGCTTGTGGCGTGTTAGCTACTTGATGGGGATTTTGGGGCTGAACGAAATGGTTCAGTCACATCTCGGTCAGGAGCTGCATCAGAGCAAGGCGGCACTGAAGCTCGGCTTAAAGGTCATTTCTCATATGAAGCTTAAATGCGAAGAGTTGTCGAAAAAGTACAGCATGCACTTTGTGCTGGAGCAGACTCCGGCCGAATCGACTGCTTATCGATTTGCCAAGCTCGATCTGCAGCATTTTCCTGAACAGACCAAAAAAGTCTTAAAGGGGGATTTGCCGACCAGAGAAATTTATTATACCAACTCGACCTATTTTAATGTTTCTCACGAGATGAGTCCGATCGAGAAGGTGAAATTGGAAGGTTTGTTCCATCCGTTGATCGATGCCGGTGCCTTAACTCACGTTTGGCTGGGCGAGTCGAAACCGAGCCCCGAATCGGTGGCCAGTTTTGTGGTCAAGACATTTAAGAATACAGAAAATGCCCAGATTGCTTTTTCGCCCGAGTTCACTTCGTGTAATTCGTGTAATAAAGTAACGCGCGGCCTGCATGATCATTGCCCCAAATGCCAATCGGAAGATATCGACGGGATAACCAGAATTACCGGTTATTTTTCCAAGATTTCAGGCTGGAACAAGGGGAAAATTGGTGAATTAAAACAGCGCCACAAGAACGAGCAGAACTTTTCGGCAAATTAAGGGGGAATATCATGGAGCTCGATGTAAAAGTATTTGGTAAACCGGGTTGTGAATTTTGTAAGACGACGATGAAGAAATTTGAGACCTTTTTTAAACGGTGGGGGATCGAAGGAAACAACGTAACCCTCACTTTTTACGATATGGAAACAGTTGATGGTCTGGCCGAAGGGGCTTTCTATTCAGTCACCAAAATTCCGTCGACGGTTATTGAAAAAGCGGGCGATCAAGTAGCTTTCTGGCACGGTAAGGTTCCGCTGTCGGAAGAGTTTAAAGATCATTTTACCGCTTATGCGACGGTTCAAGCTTAAAGTTTTGGTCTGATAACCAGCGCGTTGCTGACTCTGCGTTGATACCCGGCGGTCGGGTTGTTGATGGTGCGGCCGCCGACTACCATGGTGGATGAGCTGCCGCCGTCTAAGTTCATCCCTTCAATGGCGCCCAGGCTGAGTAGTAGGGACGAGAGCTCTTCCAGCGTTACTCCGATGCTGTTTTCTCCGCTTGATCTGTCCCGGTCACGAGCCAGTCCGTCGACAGTGACAAGCAGTAATTGGTTGTCCTTGGTTATTCCGACCGCTGTCCGGGCGGCCCGGCCCCGAGCGATATCTTTTTGGAAGTTCTCTTCATTTTTGCTGATGTAGACGAGTCCTTTTTTGATTAACCTGGGGCCGCCGGAGACCAGGTGGATTATTTTATTGGGAGCGGTGTCAAAGGGGACCAGTTTGATTTGCGTGTTAATCCGGCTGCCGACTTTGATTTTGTTGGCCAGAGAATTGGCTGCCTGGCCGGAGACAGAAATAACATAGCCGTCGGGTGGAACCTTGGAATTGGCCGGATTAATTGCGCGGACACGGGCATTGGCAATGACCAGCTCCAGGCCATCTTCGTTTGTCCGGGTCTGCTCCCCCCAGGCAGGGCTATAAAGAATAATCTCGTTTTGGCCGCGCTGCCGGTTGATGCCGGAAAAGTCGTAGCGGGTATTATTTTCCAATTCAAAATAGCTGGTGACATATACATTGTCGATATACGGCCGGTTGTTTTCGTCGACGAAAAAGGCGGTCCGGTCGTAAATCGGATAGGAAACCAATTCCTGATCGATAATCAGAGCCCCTAGCGGCGATCCGGTGTTGGCAAAATAGGTCCCGTTGATCCCGGCCACGGCGTTATGGTCGTTGACCATGTTGACTACTTTATCCAGATAAAAATTTTGGTTGGGGCCGGACCGGATTTTCCAGGGGACAATCAGGTCGACAAACGATTCGAGGAAACTCGGTTTTTGTTTGCGGGCCAGAACCGGCTCAACCTCGGCTTTGCTCAGGTCAATTTTTAGGGCGTTGGCGAAAATTGGGCCGTTTTCTGTTCCCTTCTTAATATTAATCAGTTCTATTCCGTCGGCCACCAGGCCGCCCGAGACGATGCTGGTAAATTTACGGCCGAAGTCGACGACCAGCCGCGGGGGGTCGTTGAGGGAAAAGACATGGTAATCGACCGGTTCGAGCAGAGGGATGGAGATTTTCAGGTCGGAATCCTGGCGTTCCACCTCGAAATACCTGACTACCACATCATCCAGTTCGATATAGTTTTTGATTGCCGAACTGGCGTTGACATTTTTCAGGAAGATTGTGATCTGTTGTTTGTTTTCATCGGAATTGTAGGAAAATGGTTCATCAAAATCAAAGACCGCCCTGATCTTGTCGGGGTGATACGTTAAGCGGACTTTTTCCAGGGTGGCGGCCCGGCAGGCGGGACCCAGGAGGATTAACGCTGCTAAAACTAGCAGCGTTTTAGACCAATAATTTATCTTCATGAGCAAAGTGGTCGTAATCCAGTTTCTGCTGATCCCATTTGGGCAAGCTAAGCCCAAAGGCGAGTAACAGCGTAGCGATGATCCAGAGGCCGCCCAAAAAGAGGAGGGCATTAACGTCATAGCCGCCGTAAGGTTTACTCAATTCAGAAATTGTATTGCTGACCAGGATGATAATTAAGATCGCCGGGGTAAAAAATCTGATTGCCAGGCTCCAAAATCGATTGAGCTGCCAGTCGGAAACTGCGTTGATGTGGTTGCGCAAAACTTTGGCCTTTAAGACCCAGCCGACAACCAGACATTCCAGGATACCGGCTAGGACCAGACCGTATTGATTGATATAGTGGTCAACAATATCAAGCCAATAGAGACCGGCACCGGTGGCAAAGATCAGGCTTCCCAAAAATCCAAAAGAGCAGACGACCGTTACTACTACTTTCCGGTTGAAATCGAATTTGTCGGTGACGGAGCGGCTGAAGGCCTCAATTAAAGAAATTCCGGAAGAGAGCCCGGCGATGACCAGAGCGCTAAAAAAGATGATGCCGAAGGCTTCCCGCATAAAAGGGAGCATCGAGATCGCTTGAGGGTAGGCGACAAAAGCGAGGGTCGGTCCGGCTTTGACGACCTGGTCGATCGGCTGTCCGCTGGCTTGTGCCATGTAACCGAGGACACTGAAGACAGCAAACCCGGCGACAAAAGAGTAAAGGCAGTTAACCAGGCTGGTGATAATGGCGTTTTTGACGATATCAGTCCTTTTGGGGAGATAGCTTGCATAGGTAATCATTACGCCAAAGCCGAGAGATAGGGTAAAAAAGATCTGGCCATAAGCGGCCATCCAGACCTTCCAATTGGCGATCTTGGAAAAGTCCGGTTTCAGGTACCATTTTAGCCCCTCCATAGCTCCGGGGAGAGTTAAGCTCCAGACTACCAGGATCATGGTCATCACAAAAAGTAACGGCATAAAGATCAGACAGGCTTTTTCGATCCCGTGGTTAATTTCCCGATAGCAGATTAGCCAGGTGACGAACCAGACGGCGAAGAGGGAGAGAAGGATCTGAAGCGGGATTCCATTTAGCTGAAAAACTCCTGACGAGAGATGGAGGAAGTTGTTCAGAAAAAAGGCTTGGGTATCGGTCCCCCAGGCAAGATTAATACTAAAAATGACGTAGTTGACGCACCAGCCGATCACTACCGAATAAAAGAGCATGATTCCTAGGGTGGCGACTGCCGGCATCCACCAGCCGAGCCATTCATATTTTCTGCCAATTTTGGCAAAGGAGAGGGCTGAGGAGCCGTGTTTTTTGTGGCCGACGCCGAATTCGAGAATCATTAAAGGGATTCCGGCGGTAATCAGGGCGACGAAGTAGGGGACCAGAAAAGCTCCGCCGCCATTTTCGTAGGCCATGTAGGAAAAGCGCCAGATGTTCCCTAAGCCGACTGCCGAGCCGATGGCGGCAAATAAAAATCCCATTTGTGAGCCCCAGGTAATCCGTGGTTTGCGGTGTTCGATCATGATTAAATTCTATCAGACATTAAGTGTGTCGACAACGGCTTGGATAACCCAGTCGGGGGTTGAAGCGCCTGCGGTAATTCCGATTCTTTCGATCTTTCGATCTCTCCATCTCGAATCCATCTCATTCACAGTCTGAATCTGGTGAGTTTCTGTCCCCGTTTGGGCGCAGAGTTCCGTCAACCTCTTGGTATTGGCGCTTAATTGGTCGCCGATAATCAGCATTAGGTCGACTTTTTGGGCGAGTTCGATGGCGGCGCTTTGTCTCTTGGCAGTCGCATCGCAGATGGTGTTGATCGCTTTGACATCGGTGAATTTCTTTTTCAATTCTGCAACGATCTTGTTGAATCGTTTTTCTGATTGAGTCGTTTGGGCCAGTACCCCAATCCCCTTTATCCCCATATCCCCTAGTCCCTCAATATCCTTTATGTCCTCTATAACCGGAGCCGCTCCTCCCGCCCAGCCAATTAACCCCTTCACTTCCGTATGGCCCTTATCGCCGATAATAATCACTTGTCTCCCGGCTTCATGAAACTGCTTGGCGACCCGCTGGGCCTTTTTCACCCAGCCGCAAGAAGTATCTATTACGACTAATTGTTTGGCCTTGGCTTGGTCGTAGGTTTGGGGAGTGACTCCGTGAGCCGAGAAGATGACGGTTGAGCCGTTTGGAATTTCCGCAATTGAGGAGACTGTCTTAACGCCGGCCTTCTCAAATTTCTCTACGACTTGGGTGTTATGGACCAGTTTGCCGAGCATAAAGATTTGTCGCCCGAGTTTTGATTGTTCCAGGGCGATCCTGTAGGCTCTTTCTACCCCTTCGCAAAAGCCCGAATGTTTGGCTGTTAAAATCTGCATAAAAGTCATTATAGAGGAATTTCAAAATAAAGGTAACTATTTAGGTCTTTTTTTAATTTAGCCATTTTGCTCATCTTTGGCCATCTTCGCGAAGATACCACTTTAGGTCTTGACATATCCTGTAGTCTATGATATATCATAGAGTATATGGGATATCCAACTAGTGTCCAATTAATTGATAGAGAGAAGACAGAGCAATGGTATGTTAACTTTCCCGCGGCTATTGCCAGAGCCATGGATTTTGAAAAAGGCGAAATAGTAGAGTGGACGATTGAAAGCAAAAGCTGCCTTACGCTAAAAAGAAAAATTAAAAAGCCGAGGACTAAGAAAAAGAAATGACATCGCCTAGACCAAAAACCCTCGAGGAAGCTTGGCAAGTTATAGACAAATTGGTGCAGCACATTAACGATCTCGAATCCAAGCTCAACAAAAACAGCCGCAATAGCAGTAAACCGCCTAGCAGTGATGGATTAGCTAAGCCGCCACGAACTCAAAGCTTAAGAGAACCATCTTCCCGTAATCCCGGGGCACAACCCGGACACCCTGGTAAACATTTGGCCTTGGTTGATAAACCCGATGAAATCATCCATCATCCAACAACTCATTGCCAACATTGTCATCGTTCTCTTAAAAAGATTGCTGGCAAAATAGAGCGGCGCCAGGTTTTTGATATTCCACCTTTTGATATTTGGATCACAGAATATCAAGCTGAAGTAAAAGAATGTCCAAATTGTGGCAAAGAAAGCCGCGCCAAGTTTCCAAAAGAGGTTTTAGGCGTTACTAGCTATGGCCCACGGTTACAATCTATTGCCTTGTATTTAATGAATCAACAATTTATCCCTTATGAACGTTGCCGGGAAATGTTTCAAGATCTATTCTCCTTGCCTTTGAGTGGTGGAACTTTATGGCAGATTGCTCGCAGGACTGACAAAAAGCTAACAGGAGTGTATCAAGAAATTAAAGATCAGATTAGCCAAGCTGAATTAGCTCATTTTGACGAGACGGGGATGAGGGTGAACGGCAAAGGCCACTGGCTACATACGGCATCGACCGAATTTTTTACAGCCTATGGATTACATACCAGCCGGGGCCAAAAGGGAATGAACGCTTTAGGTGTTCTGCCAAAGTTTAAGGGTTGGGCAATCCACGATGGCCTGGCTTCATATTTTGATTACACCCAATGCAAACATGCTTTATGTAATGCTCATCACTTACGAGAGTTACTTTGGATAAGCCAACAAGAACCAGTTAGCTGGGCCGGCGAGATGAAGTTGTTATTGAGCGAGATATATCAGCAAGTGGAGGAAGCAAAAAAAACAGGGAAAAGAAAGTTGCCCCTCGTCCTGATAGATCAATATGAAAAAAGATATAGTCGCATTATCAGCAAAGGACTAAGTTACCATAAGACCCTGACTCCCCTAAAGAAAAGAGCGCGGGGCCGTAGGAAACAACGGCCGGGGAAGAATCTTCTTGATCGTTTAAAGAAAAGACAAACCGAAACACTAATGTTTATGCGTGATTTTGCAATTCCGTTTACAAACAATCTGGCGGAACGAGATATTCGCATGAATAAAGTAAAAGAAAAAATCTCCGGTTGTTTCCGTAGCATGCACGGAGCTCAAATGTTCTGTCATATCCGAAGTTATATTTCAACCACGCGAAAGCAAGGCGGCAATACTTTAGCGGCTCTACAATCGGCAATTCAAGGTTTGCCCCGCCTTCCCAGTGTTTCCCCGACCTAAAAAACAATACCTAAATAGTTACGAAAATTTATAATTAAAAACACGCCCCTCAAGACCCAGGCCACCTTCAGACACTGACTTTTCAAGATAAACTTTTACATTGCCAAAACAATCTTCCTCATCTCCTGTCCCATGAACAAGCAGTATGATGTAATTGTTTAGG
>JBDRIF010000011.1:0-8379 GCA_043816125.1 bacterium | reverse complement strand
GCCAGACGGACCATCCGCATATTGCCATACTTGTCGGCAAAATCGCCCCAATACCTCTGCCCCACAAAAGAAGTAATTACAGCAGCTGTAATTATCAAGGTAAAAGTCCAATAATCCAGCCCAAGTTCTTCAATAAGAAAGACAGCAAAAAACGGCGAAACCAAAGAGACAGAAAACATAAAAAAGGCACAGATCACCGCAAATCTGGCGAAATTGCTCGCCCGAATACGGCCAATAAACGCCCCAAATGAGAAATAATCGGTCCGCGTAACCCGCCAGCTCGGCTCGTACATTCTGGTCAGAAACATCCAGGATACAAAACGAGTCAGCGAGGCAGTAGAGACTAAGATCGCAAAGCCGAGGAATAAATTGAATTCGGTAAAATAATGGAGCAACAGACCGGCCAATATAACGCTAACAGTGTAGACGGTCCCCAGCAGACTATTTCGCCAACCGAAATAATGCCCTCGCTTCCCCGCCGGAACATACTCAGCCATTAACGACGCCCAAGCCGGGGTCGCCAGCATGTTAAAACAGGAGGCCAAAGTAAAAAGAGCAATAAAAAGTAAGACTTTATGATTGGGAAATAAAAACGGGAGAAAATATGCCGGCAACCAAAGAAGTGCCGCGATAAAAACAGAAAAGAGAATCAGTTTCTTACGAGATCTAAGGGCGGCTGTAATATCAGACGCTTTATATTGAACAACGGAAACAAGGGAGCTGCGGACAAAATGGAGGAAACCGATCGCAATCTTGTCGGCCCCCATAAACATGGCCAGCGGGGTGGCAAACTGGTCGATAATACCAAATTGGATCGAAGCAAAAAAACCGTCCCAAAAAGAGGCCCGCAAACTGCGGCGGATCCTTAAAGCCATTTCTTTCTTTTAAAATACAGGACCATATACAATCCGACCAGCCCCATAAAGCTCAAGGTCAGCGGATATGCCCAGGGGATATCCAATTCAGGCATATATTTAAAGTTCATTCCATAAATTCCAGCGATAAAAGTTAAAGGAATAAAGATAGTGGCAATAATGGTCAGAACCTTCATCACCTCATTCATCCGGTTGCTAAGACTGGAGAGATAAATATCGAGCATCCCCGAAACCATGTCCCGGTATGATTCGACGGTATCGATCACCTGAATCGTATGGTCATAAACATCTCGCAGGTAAATAATTGTTGATTCCTTGATCAGCTTAGCCTCGGCCCGAAGTAAGCCACTTATTACTTCTCTGAGAGGCCAAACAGATTTCCGCAAAAAGATCATCTCTCTTTTTAGCTGATGAATTCCTTTTAATACTTTTGGCTCGGGATCGGCAACCAAGATTTCTTCCAATAATTCTATTTTCTCTCCGGTTTTTTCCAGGATCCCGAAATAATTATCAACGATCGCATCGAGCAGAGAATACGCCAAATAATCGGCCCCCATTTTTCTGATCCGGCCTTTACTATTTTTTATCCGATCGCGGACCGGGTCAAAAATATCCCCTTCTTTTTCCTGAAAAGAGATTACATAATTGTTACCCAAGATCAGGCTGACATGCTCCGCCTCAACCTGCCCCTTATCATTTACAGACAACATTTTCAGAGCAATAAAGAGATAGCTTTCGTGATCCTCAAGTTTTGGCCGCTGGTCGGTGTTAACAATATCTTCCAAAACCAGCGGATGAAGACCAAAATGACTTCCCAATTTTGCGATAATATCAGTTTGATGAACCCCATCGACATTGATCCAGGTAACAGATTCCCTGTCCCGATACGGAAAGCACTCCTCGGCCGATTTGACGGGTGACAACTGAAAGTCATTCTCATTATAATCAATAACAGTTATCTTTACGTTTTCGTCCCGCTGCTCACCAACATGCATCAGAGTGCCGGGCGGAAGCCCTTTAGTTTTTGATAAACGCTTGTACGATTTTGCCATTAAATCAACCTTTCTCAACCATATAGATCAAGGCAAGTTTCACCAGCTCTTCACTATTTTTCAGAGGAATAATCCGGACCGCAATTCTTTTTCTGGTGTTGCGGATCGGGACTTGAAAATCGACTATGGTCTCGTCGATAATCTTGCCGTTCGTAATCGCCTCATTGAATAAAGCCAGAAACTCTTTGTTGACCTCCTGTTTTTCAATCGAATCGAAAGTCAGCCTCCCCTGCTCCATTTCAAATATCTGCTGGGCGGTAGGATTTAGCTCGAGGTCTTTCTTATCTGTGTCGACTAAAATCACCGCATCCTTGGACTGCAGGGCAATCTGATCAAAAGCCCTAGCCAACAAGCTGATCCGGTCGACCCGCAAACGGTCATACAGCCGCAACTGATCGGCCATCTTATTTGTTAAATCGACCAACGAAGCGATCTCGTCCTTGATCGGACTGGCCAAGCTGATCCCAGACTCATAATCGCCAGCCAATATCCGGCGAAAGAGTTTGATCAGCCTCCCCTGGAAAATGATTACCCTTATATATATGTATGACCAAATAACTCCGCCACAAATCAATAATATCCATAAACCATATGACAATATTAAGGGCAACTTAACATGTTGAAAGACAATCGCACAGACCCCAATAAAACCCAACAAACACAAGATCGACAAAATAAGAATTAAGCGCCTGGTCATTTTGTCTGCCCCTGCTTGGAAAACTTCTCGAGATCCTCGTCTTTCCCAACGATCAACAGGACATCTGTTTCGTTAAGAGGCTCTTCGGATGAAGGGACATCTTCCAGGAATTCACGAAAAATTCGCTCCCCCTGACTGTCGATCGCCGGCTGAAGTTTTTTGATCGCCACAATATTAACTTTAAATTTGCTGCGCGGATTGATCAGTTTTATACTCTTGCCGACCAATCCCTTGGGAACTTTTAATTCCATAAAACTGTGTCCCGGACTTAACGAAATGAAACGGGAAATATTGGGGGCCACCAGACTGTTGGCAACGATCTTCCCCATCTCCTCTTCCAAATTAACGATATTGTCGACCTCCAGAGTCTTAATAATCTCCTGCTGCAGAGGACTGATCGCCCGGGCCCAGATCTTTTTGACCCCAAGTTTTTTCAACAATACAACAGTCAAAAGATTGGCCTCGACATCTTTGCCGATACAAACAATGGCCAAATCGACATTTTGGATACCTAGCCCCTTTAGGGCCGATTCATCGGTGGTATTGGCAGCCACCGCATAGGTAACAGACTCTTTGATCGCTTCAACAAGCTCTTTTTGTTCATCGATGGCGGTGACCTGCGCCCCTCTTTCGGTCAATTCCTTGGCCACCGTACTCCCAAATCCTCCCAATCCTATAACAGCAATATGTCTCATTGTCTCCTCCTTATATTTAGCCGATCATGACCCGTTCTTCCGCATAAGTATACTTGGGGGCATTTCTCCGTCCGGCAAATGCATAGCCGATCGTCAACGGCCCCAACCGGCCGATAAACATCAGCACTGTTAGCATAGACTTGCCCGGCATAGAAAGCAACGGAGTGATCCCGGTAGATAAACCGACCGTGCCAAAAGCACTGACCACTTCAAAAAGCACACGGATAAACAGCTGGTTTTCTACGTAAAGCAGCCCGACCGTAAAAACAAAGATGATGGCCAAAGATGAGAAGACAAGGATCATCGCTTTTTTAATTATCTCCTCGGGGATCGTCCGCTTAAACATCTCCACATTTTCTTTCCGCTTGGCCGATGAGGCGAGCACCGCCCAGAGGACAGAGAAAGTGGTCGTCTTAATACCGCCTCCGGTTGAACCGGGGGAAGCACCGATAAACATCAACAACATCATTATTAACAAAGAGGCAGAGGACATTGTCCCGATATCCCAGGTATTGAACCCGGCGGTTCGCGCGGTTAACGATTGAAAAAGGGATAAAGTGACTTTATTCCCCAGCGTCACCCCGGCAAATGACCGGCCATAATCGAGAGAAAAAAGAAGCAATGCCCCGAAAATGACCAGCAAGGTTGAGGTGATTATGACAATTTTTGTCTGCACCTTAGTTTTATGTTTGCGCACCCTCCCCCGAATAAACATACTCTTGAGCCGCTGAAAAATATCGCTTATCACCATAAACCCAATACCCCCCGAGATGACCAGTATCCCAATAACAATATTCGTCCCCCAATCGTATTTAAAACCCATTAGACTATCGGAAAAAGTGGAGAACCCGGCATTGCAAAAAGCCGAGACCGAATGAAATATTGCATGATAGCCGGCGGTAAAAAGATTATTAAAATGGGGCCGCCAGATCAAAAACAAGAACAGGGCCCCGAAGGCTTCGAGCAGAAATGTCATTTTAAAAATAAAGAGGACAAATTTTTTCACATTTGTAGTCTGGTCAGGATCAAGCACATCCCGCATCTCCATCTGCTGTTTCATATCAAAACGTTTGCGGAGCAACAAAGCAAGCGAAACCGAAAATGTCATAATCCCCAACCCACCGACCTGGATCAGGCTCAAGATCACTAGCTGACCGAAGCGGCTAAAATAAGTAGCGGTATCACGCACGATCAGGCCGGTAACGCAAACCGCTGAAGTAGCGGTAAAAAGAGCGTCGAGTAACGGGGTTCTTACCCCGGAGACTGTAGCGGCCGGCAACATCAACAGCACTGTCCCGATTGCGATCGCAAAAGCAAAACTGCTCAACATCAACTGGGCCGGTCGGAAACTCAACATGCTGATCAGTTTATTAGCCCGTCTCGCTCTGGAGACCAGCATGGTAATGATCACCACCTGCCGGGCAATGATAAAGAATGGGGTCATTTCCAAACCCTGCACAAACTGAAGCAGAGGGACAAAGACGATCAAATCAAACCAATTGGCCTTCAGATGATTTCTTTTGTTGGGACAAACAAGAAAGCGGGCTACTACATCGAAAACAAAAATAAATAGGACCGATATGTTAAGGTAACGGATCAGCCAAGCATAAGCCGACAGATATTCGCTGTTTTCGATCATCAGCAAAATCAGAGCAAAAACGGCTAACAAACCGATCAGATAATCGGTTTTCCGAATTTTTCTCGGTCTTTGAAAAAATTCTGCCAAGGGCTCTCCTTAATTAGATTGTTTGAGAGATACGCTTACAGTTTTGTTGGCCGGCAAGAATACTTTCTTCCCTTGCACATTGATCATTAAGGGTTTTTTACGGTTGATCTCCAGCTTAAAAGTAATTTTCCGTTTGGTAATCCTAATTCTAAGGAGATCGCCCTGCCAATAACAATTGTAACTGATCGCCTCCCACTTTTTGGGAAGCCACGGATCAAAAGACAATTCCTTGCGCCTGATCCGCATGCCGGCAAAGCCGTGAATCAGAGCCATCCAGGCGCCGCCGGTCGCCGCCGCATGGATCCCGTCAGCCGCATTCCCGTTTACATCGATTAAGTCGATATAAGAAGTCTGCATAAAATAGTCGTACGCTTTACGATGATCACCGACCTCTAAGCCCATGATCGCGTGGATGCAGGGGGAGAGTGACGAGCGGTGCATTGTTCGCGCTTCATAATAGTCATAATTCTTTTTCTTTAATTCGGCACTAAACTTATCCGGAAAGAAATACAGCATCAGGACGACATCGGCCTGTTTTAAGAGCTGAGTCTTTTCCAAGCTATCTGTATCCACCTCTTCGGGCCAGAGCGGGAGGCCATTTTTATCGGTCTTCTTGACCTTTGAGTTCATCAGGGAAAAATAACCCTCAAACTGCTCGATTAGCTCGGTTTTTTGGTCATAAGGGAAATATATTGTTTTGGAAACGACATTCATCTGCTTGATCTCATCATCTTTTAACTTTAATTTTTCATTTAAGGCCTTAAACTTGTCCGGCGCCTCTTTCTTCATTTTGCGATACAACTCGACCGCGTGACCGAGATGCCAGATGACCAAATAATTGGTGAAAGAATTGTTATCAACATGCTCATGAAATTCGTCGGGACCGATAACCTTGCGCAACTCATATCGTTCGCGCCGGCGCTCGACACGCGACAACCAAAAACGGGCGGTCTGAAAGATCATCTCCGCTCCATAATCATACAAAAAGTCCATATCTCCGGTCGCATTAACATAGTTATACATGCCGTAAATGACATCGCTGACTATATGATGTTCTTCTTCGCCGGTAAAGATCTTAACAGCCGATCCGTCTTCTCTTAAACCATGGCTCGGGGTCATCTCCAAACCGGTATCGGCACTCTCCCAGGCAAACTTGGCCCCATGGTATCCCATCTCCAGCGCATTCTGCATCGCACCGGGCATAGTGTAATAGCGGTACATCAACAGACGCTGGGCATCTTCGGGAAAAAGAAAAATATAGAACGGGAGGATAAAAATCTCGGTATCCCAAAAAACATGTCCCTTATAACCCTCGCCGCTCATAAACTTGGCGCCGATACTGACAGTAGAATCATGATGAGGTTTGGAAATTAGGAGGTGATAAATATTAAATCGGATCCCCTGCTGGGCTTTCTTGTCACCAACAATCTGGATATCACAGCGTTGCCACATATTTTCTCTGGCTGCAATATGCTTAGCCAAGGTATCGGATAATCCCTCATAAACCATATCGCGCAACAGATCGGTCGTCGTCGCCTCCAGTTGCCGCTCATACCCTTCGCGGCTGGTAAAAGTCGTAACCCATTTTGTGAGATGATAAGTCTTCTTTTTTACCGCTTTAAAACTTATTAACTGGGTAATTTTTTCGCCATAAATCCGGCTGACCTTGAAGTTTTCTGCAGGAGGATTATGGAAAATGGTATTGGCCGCCATAGCAACCTTGGTTTTATCGTCCCTGGTTTCCATTTCCAGATAGATATGATTATCCGAGCGATCGGTCTTGACCAGGTTAAAATGCTTCACTCGTTCGTTGGGAAAATAGCCCTGATTAGTAACTTCTCCGTTGAGGCCACTGTATATTCTGATCTCATCGGAAAAGTTCTCCGCCGTGATACTGATGTCGATCAGCGCCCCTCTAACCTGATGGGCAAAAACAACTTTTCTCGTCTCCAGTTTAAGGATCTTTCCGTCACTCGATTTCAACCTGGTCGTTCGGTACAAGATCCCTTGGCGCATATCCAGCACCCGCTCGTGACTCAAAACCTTACAGGTATCAACCCCCAGCTTTTGTTCCCCGATCCAAATAGCAAAATCCATCCAACCGGGAACTTTTATTAACTCTCGGACAAAAGCTTCGGACTTGTCAAATAGACCGGCAATAAAAGTCCCCCGGTCACTCCCCTCGGGATTCTCCAAAAGAGAACCACGCACACAAAGATAGCCATTCCCCAAAGTAAATAACGATTCGTACTTGCGTTGTTCGGAAGTGTTTAAACCCTTCTCCCTGATCAACCACTCTTCGCCGCTCAGTTTAAATATCTCTTTAGCCATTTAACTCTTCCTTTCTAATTTGACGATCTCCGACAACGGCAATTCTCTCAAATCATTCACTATTATATCAGCCGAGGCAAGGGCACGGGCATTATTATGCCGATTAATTCCAACACATATAAAACCACCCCGCCGGGCCGCCTCAACCCCGGAATTAGCGTCTTCAAAAACAACAGCATCTTTTGGTTCAATGCCCATCTTTTTGGCTGCAGTCAAAAAAATCTCTGGATCGGGCTTTCCTTTTTTAAAATCGGAACCGGAAACATTAGCGTCAAAAAGATCGAATAAATCTATTTTCTTCAAAATCTGGGTCGCATTTTTACTGGAAGAAGCTGCCGCCAATTTAAAACCCTTCGCCTTCATCTCTTTGATAAGTTTAATGGAGCTATCAAATTGTTCGATCGGGTCTTGATCGAGCAACTGCTGATAATAGCCCTGCTTAATATCTCCGGCTCTAGTAATTTCTTCGGGATTCAATTCGGTCAGGATTGCCGCCGCCCCTTCTAATCTCGGCCGCCCATCAACCTTGGCCAAATAATCTTGCATGGTAAAATCGTGTCCATATTCATTGAACATTTTTTGCCACGCTTTGAAATGGAGAGGGACCGTATTTACGATTACACCGTCAAGATCAAAGATCGCCGCATTAATTACCATCGTTAAAAGGATAATTCCTCTCGGCCGATCATAATCTTCTTTGATTTCTCTTTCCGCTGTTTGCTCCCTTTGGCATAATTCTTCAGCGCTAGTTCATATGACTTAACAGCTTTGGCGGCATATATCTCAATGCTATACAGTTCCTTTACTTCCTTGCGCCCTGTCTGGCCCAGTTTGTCGCGCAAATCGGCGTCCGACAACAACTGGATGATCCGCTCGGCCAATGCTTCATGATTCCGTTTGGGGATAACATAACCATTAACATCGCTCCGAATAATTTCGGGCATCCCCCCCGACTCGGTAACAATGATCGGTTTGGCCGAACACATCGCCTCGAGCATCGTCA
>JBDRIF010000010.1:0-2187 GCA_043816125.1 bacterium | reverse complement strand
TCGGAAGCTATCCGTGATCTGATGCGGGAGAATATTGTGGAGCAGGCGGTGGAAGCGGGTGGGGAAGTGGCTGGGACGATCACTATTATTTACGACCATCATACTCGCGATTTATCTGATAAGCTAACAAGTTTGCAGCACGATTACTATACTAATATCGTTTCCACTACTCATGTCCATATGGACCATCATAATTGCTTAGAGGTTTTAGTTGTCAAAGGGAAGAGCAAAGATGTTCAGACTTTTGCCGACAAATTAATCAGCACCAAAGGGGTAACGCATGGCAAGTTAGTCATGACCTCAACGGGAAAGGGGCTAAAGTAAAATGCATATTCCAGACGGGTTTCTCGATCCGAAGATTTCTTACGGTCTGATGGGGGCGGCGGTGGCTGTGTTGAGTTTTGCTCTGGCCAAAGTAAAAGCTTCTGTAACCGCTTTGGCCGCCCAGCCGGCTTTTGCCGCTGTTGGTCAGGGGGTTTCCAATTTTGCGGGGAAGGGGAGACGAGTTTTAACAAAATTTGGAGAATTGGAGATCTATAAAATGGGGATGGTGGCGGCGTTGATCTTTGCCGCCCAGATGTTTAACTTTCCTGTCGCTTCCGGGACTTCCGGTCACTTGATTGGCGGAGTATTAGCTGTAGTTTTACTCGGTCCGTTTGCCGGGACGGTGGCGATGGCGGCAGTTGTTATTATTCAGGCCCTCTTTTTTGCTGACGGGGGACTAATCGTTCTTGGTGCGAATGTGATAAACATGGCCTGTATTGCCGGTTTGTCTTGTTATTATATATATGTTTGGTTTAAAAAATATTTACCTGAAGTGGTTAGTATCGGTGTCACCGCCTGGCTCTCGGTGGTGCTGGCAGCCGGAGCGGTTTCGGTTCAGCTCTGGTTGTCCGGAACTTATGAGTTGGGCTTAGTATTGCCGGCAATGTTAAAGGTGCATGCTGTGATCGGAGTAGCCGAGGCTTTAATTACCATTGTTCTGGTCAAAACTTTTAGGAAGTTAGTTCAGCAATGAAAAAAATGTTTTTAGTAACAATCCTGATTGCGATCACTGCTTCCTTTTTTGCCTCGGCTTATCCCGACGGATTGGAGTGGGTGGCCGGACAATTCGGTTTTATCAATTTAGGGGTTGAGCGGGTCTCTTTAATGGGAGATAATAATACTCTGATCGGAGTTTGTGGAGTGCTTATCATTCTGGCTCTTTTTTGGGGGAGCGCCCGGGTCTTAAAGAAAATCGGATAATATTATTATGAAAATTTGGTTATATGCTCTAACAAGCGTTATTTTTGTCAGTTTCTTATCTCTGCTTGGCGTTTTTACTTTGAGTTTCAAAAGGGTCTTTATTGTCAAGATTGTTAACTACATGGTGGCGTTTGCGGTTGGGGCGCTGTTGGGTGGGGCGTTAATCCATTTAATTCCCGAGGCTTTCGAGAAGATCGCCCAGCCGCTGGCGGCAATTTATGTCTTGAGCGGGTTTTTCTTCTTTTTTCTATTGGAAAATGTCTTGCGCTGGCGCCATTGCCATGCCGAGACCAACGAAGAGCATCCACATCCGGTGGCCGTATTAAATCTGGTCGGTGACGGGGTTCATAATCTGATCGATGGTTTGATCATTGGGGCCGCTTATCTGGTCAGTATCCCCCTCGGATTAACGACGACCTTAGCGGTCGTTTTGCACGAAATTCCGCAGGAGATCGGCGACTTTGGGGTTTTGTTGCATGCCGGTTTTTCTATTCCCAAAGCATTATTTTACAACTTTCTTTCGGCTCTCCTTTCGGTAATTGGGGTGATAATCGTGTTGATAATTGGCCCGCAATTTGAGAGTTTATCGGCAATATTGCTGGCTATTACAGCCGGTGGATTTATTTATATTGCGGCTTCTGACCTGATCCCTGAGATTCATCATAAATGCGAAATGAATGTCTGGGTCACATTAACTCAGTTTGTCTTTGTTCTGCTTGGGGTATTAACTATGTCCGGCTTGTTGTTGTTGGATTAATAAGGGGGAGATTGTTTATGGGCGAAAAAATGACTAAAGTCAGTTTTGAAAAATTAAAGAAAGAGTTGAATAGATTAAAAGATAAAAGGGCTTTGATCTCCAAAACTATCGGTGAAGCAAGAGAAGAGGGGGATCTAAAGGAAAATGCCGGCTACCACGCGGCTAAAGAAGAGCAGGGGTTAAAC
>JBDRIF010000009.1:0-2228 GCA_043816125.1 bacterium | reverse complement strand
AACATCGCAATTATCGCTCACGTCGACCACGGTAAGACGACGTTAACCGACCATCTCTTGCGCCAGGGAGGGGCTTTTGCCGACCGCGAAGAGGTGCTCGACCTGGTGATGGATTCCAACGAGCTGGAAAAAGAGCGCGGGATCACAATTTTTGCCAAGAACTGCTCAATTCATTATCAAGATTTCAAAATAAATATCGTCGATACCCCGGGTCACGCCGATTTTAGCTCCGAAGTTGAACGGGTCCTCAAGACAGTAGACAGCGTGCTGTTATTAGTCGACGCTCAAGAAGGGCCGATGCCGCAAACTAAGTTTGTTTTACGAAAATCTTTACAGTTGGGGCTCAAACCGATCGTAGTTATTAATAAAATTGATAAAAAAGGGCACCAGGCCCATAAAGTAATGGACCTGATCTTTGATCTGTTTGTCAAACTAGACGCCACCGACCAACAACTCGATTTTCCCGTCGTCTATACCATCTCCCGTGAAGGGGTCGCCAAGTACAATCTCGACGACGAAACAACCGATCTGACCGCCCTCTTTGAAACGATCTTAAAACATGTCCCCCCCTATCCCGATAAGAGTCAGGAACCTCTGCAAATGCAGGTTACTAACCTCGCCTACAACGATTATGTCGGCCGGATAGCGATCGGCCGTGTCAATAGCGGCCAATTAGACAAAAACTCTGCGATTGTCGTCTCCAAACGTGACCAATCAATTGTTCCGGCCAAGATTACCAAGCTCTCGATCTTTGAAGGCTTAAAACAGGTTGAAGTCGAACAAGCAGAGTGCGGCGACCTGGTAGCAATTGCCGGAATTACAGATATTACGATTGGGGAGACAATTTGCAGTGCAGTGAATCCTCAACCCCTCCCGCTTTTAACAATCGATGAACCGACCATGACGATGGAATTTATTGTTAACGACTCCCCCTTTGCCGGCCAAGACGGCAAATATGTCACCAACCGTCATCTACGCGAAAGACTGGAGAGAGAACTGCAAACCGATGTCGGCTTGCGTTTAGAATCGCTCAGCGGCATCGACGGCTTCAAAGTCTCCGGCCGCGGTGAGCTCCACTTGTCGATCCTATTGGAAAAAATGCGGCGCCAGGGGTACGAGATCCAGGTTTCGCAGCCAAAAGTAATCTTTAAAACTATCCACGGCGAAAAGATGGAGCCGATCGAACAGGCAACAATCAACGTCCCCGACCAATTTGCCGGCACCGTGATCGAGATGATGGGCCAGCGCAAAGGGGAGATGCTCGATATGTTCAGCGACAAAGGGATCACCAATATGTCATTTAATGTCCCGACCCGCGGACTCCTCGGCTTTCGTGCCGACTTTATCATGAATACCAAGGGCGAAGGGATATTAAACCATGCTTTCCATAAATACGAACGTTTCAAAGGTGAGATCGCGCATCGCAATAACGGTGTATTAATTTCCGCGGTAAATGGAAAAACAGCCTCCTACGGTCTAAACGCTCTGCAAGAAAGAGCCAAGTTCTTTATCGGACCGGGGGTCGAAGTTTATGAAGGGATGATCGTTGGTGAAAATTCACGGTCTAACGACCTGATAGTTAATCCGTGCAAACAAAAAAAGCAGACCAATATCCGGGCTGCCGGCGCCGACGAGGGGATCCGCCTGACCCCGCCAATCATCTTATCGCTGGAACAGGCGCTGGAATTTATTGACGACGACGAGTATGTGGAAATAACCCCGCACAATATCCGCTTGCGGAAAAAGTATCTCAAAGAGAGCGACAGAAGCCGGCTACAAAAAGCAAATTCTTAGCTAATCGAGGTTACTTTGTATTTTATCAGCCCGATCGGAGCATCAATCTCGAAGACTTCACCAATTTGGGCCCCGGCCAACGCTTCGCCGATTGGGGAATCGGTAGACACTTTCCCCTCCAGAATATCAGCATCAATAGAAGGGACCAGTTGATATTCATATTCTTCTTTGGAATCAAGATTAATAATTTTCGCGGTTGAGCCAAGAGTTACTCTGTCTTTACGGCCCACCTTGTCTTTACTAACGATCTCTGCATTCTCTACTTTTGTTTCCAGGTCCCTAATCCGCATCTCGTTTAACCCCTGCTCTTCTTTAGCCGCGTGGTAGCCGGCATTTTCCTTTAGATCCCCCTCTTCTCTTGCTTCACCGATAGTTTTGGAGATCAAAGCCCTTTTATCTTTTAATCTATTCAACTCTTTCTTTAATTTTTCAAA
>JBDRIF010000008.1:0-17298 GCA_043816125.1 bacterium | reverse complement strand
TGTATTAGCAACCCTGAAATGCAAGTATTAAAGTGCTAAATGCGTGTAAAGATTTCGCCTCCCCGGTATAGTTTTCAAACTTCGACCAATTCCTTCTGTTTTGCTGTCGATGTTATCGGCTGCAACTTCATAACGATTTCCTGAATAGCAACTGTCTCAGTGATCTGTTGTTCGGTAAGATTTTGCAGTCTGCGCTCTTCCCGTACCCGGCGACGCAATTCCGCTCTCAGTTTTTTAATTTCTTTGTCTCGACCAGTATAGCGATCCTGTGGCGTTACTCGACCGATCCCTTGATGCTTTCTCTCAAAGCTATATTTGCGATTGTAATCTTTGATTACTCTAATTGCTTCAATTGGATCGTCAAATTCATAGTGTCGGAGACATTCTGCCCGGAGTGTGCGATGATATCTTTCGATCTTACCCAGTGTTTGGGGATGACGATAGCGTGCGACCTTGTGTTCAATGCCATTGTCTTGAAGATAGTTTTCAAACTCTCCATATGCTTTGCCTACACCGGAGTAGAATTGTGTCCCCCGATCAGTTAAAACCGCCAGAGGCTTTGTTCCTGCTAGCTTGATCGCCTCTTTTAACGTCCAGACAGCTTCCCTGGAAGTAGCAGTAGGTGACAGGGCGCAATGAATTAGTTTGCGTGAGTGGTCGTCCAGGATGCTGTAGAGATAATGGAAGCCACTCCCATGAATAAACACATAAAGGATATCCGTCTGCCAGAGATCATTCGGATTCTCAGCCTCAAACCGCCGCCATTCATGTTTTCTCTCCGCTGGCCGAGGTTTTATCAGTCCTTCCTGGTGCAGTGTCTGGCGGGCGGTCTCGTGGCTGATAATTATTCCACGATCCTCCAACTCAGCAACAATCCGGTCCGGGCCAATCACATAACCCTTAACTTTTCCCAACTCTCTTATCCCGACAATTTCTGTTCGATATATGTCTTTTAGCGTCTTAACCTTCTTTTTGGCCCCTCTTGTGTCTTCAAGCGAATTGGTAAAGTAATACCTTTTCTGCCAGCGGTAATAGCGGACAGTGTCCATGCCAAACATTGCTATTACCTCCTTCTTCGGCAGAGGACAGGCCTCAACTATATTTACAATATCCATCTTGAAATTCTTAGGCACTTTGGTATATCCCCATAATTTTACTCCAGACCCATCGATTTCCGTTTTTTTTTAAGCACTTCCAGCTCTGTAGCCAGATGGTTGATGCGGCCGTAAGCCCCCTCTAATTTTTTCTCCAGCTCCTTTTCTCGCTCGGTCTTAAAATCTTTCCTCTTGCGGCCCACATTCCAGTCTTCTAAGGCCTCCAGTGCCGCATTATTCAGCCGTTTGCGCCACTTGTGGAAGACAGACGAAGAAACTCCAGCCTTTTCACATATCTCCTTGTCCTTTCTATCCTTACGGAAACTAGCAAGCAAGATATGTAACTTCTCCTGAGCACTGAACCTTTTATTTGTTCCCATGGTATAAACACTCCTTGCCCCGAAGTACATCGGGGCATATTTTAATTATTTATACCAGAGAAGCTATATTATTTCACCCCCTCCCCACCTTCCACGCATTTCCCCTCCCAAGACTTGCATTATTATATTGGGTTTACAGGAAAGAATTTCCCAAAAAAGTGAAATTTCTTCCAAAACCTGCCGATAATTACATGAGTTGCTTTGACAACTTGGTATAAAAATGAATAGTTTAGCAATATTATCGACAGCGATCCTGGCCACCGGTACAGCTGCAACAGCTAAGCCGGCCGACCAGCCTATTGGAGTAGCTCCCGGAGAGCCAAATCTTTATTCTCCTCAATTAAGCTCCGCCAACATGTGCGATCCCGGTTTTCTCGAAGTGCAAATCGAGTACCTTGATATTGTAGAAAATTATCTTGAAGATCATGGCATGGCTGACATGCCCGATGAAGCCAAACAACAGTTGGCGGCTCAGATGCCAGCGCTAAACGGAGACAGAACAACCCCTTATGCCACAAATGACTTTACACTATATATAGCAGGTCATTGCGGTATTGGAGAAGGAGCGATGTCTTGGCTGGGAGAAACAGCCCTAGCCTGGGTTTATGATTCCGGTTTTGCCGACAATCCTTTTGCCAAGCTGATGCCGGATCATTCAGACATTTTAGCCCTCTACGTTAAGAGCACCACTCCGGTTGAGATAATTGAACCAGAAGTAGAAATGATGGATGAAAAGAGAGCCCCCGCTGTTGTAGTCAGCCGCGCAATCACACTCGATGACACACCAACCGGCCCGGATTTAGAGTCAATTGATCTCAAAGGTTCTTTTGTTGAAGGCCAGAGTTTTCAACTTATAATCAACGGCAAGCACCTCAAAAAAGTGGAAACAGACAAGTTAATTGTAACAATTGATGGCACGCCAACAACTTTTACACTTAACAAGCAAGGAGCAAAACAAATAGTATTAAAAAACCTATCCGCTACTCCTGGCAAACACAAAATCAAAGTCTCTTATCAAGGTCAGCAGTTTGAACAGGAGTTTGAAATAACCAAGAAGCCGGAGACACCGAAGCAAGCTCCGGTTATTCAGAGACCTGCTCCAAAAGCGGCCAATCCATGTGACGGAGTTGAGGACGATGATATAAGGGCAGCATTAGGTTGCGAGTAAAAATATTAAATCAGGAGGTACAAGAAAGCAGTAAAGCAATGGCTCTCGATGAATTAATAAATCTTGGAGGAAAATAAAATGAATGCAATCGATCCAATATTCTCATATATGACTCAGCCTAATATTGACCAAAAAACAGGTGATTTGACCATTGATTTAGATCAACCAGTTTCAACTTTGGAGGCCTCGAGTGTTACCTATACCTCAGCAAATATTACTTGGGATCCGATTCCGGGAGCTCGAGGGTATGAAGTTGTGGTACTAAACAGCAATTATGAACCGGTCAGCGGTATTATGTATTCTAATAACGCCGATTTCTTATTGCCTGGATTGGCAGCTGAAACTGAATTTGTCGTCGAAATTACTCCGGTATACGGATCTGAAGTCACCGGCGCACGTTATATTGGTCCTAAAGCACATGTCTCCTTTACTACCGGTGCTGTCCCTGAGGCGTTGATTAATCCTCCACAAATCAAAGCTCCTTCGGCAACCACTAATGTCGGAAGGCAGGCACCTCCCCCAGCTCCAAAAGTTGCTCCGAAGGTAGCTCCGAAGGTAGCTCCGAAAGTTGCCCCGAAACCAACTGCCAATCCGTGTGACGGAGTTGAGGATGACGATATTAGAGCGGCTTTGGGTTGCGAATAATTTTTGTTGTTAACATAGGGAGGAAAATTAAGTGAATGTTTTTCTAACACCAATAGTCGCTTTTGCTGCAACGGTGTCAGCCTTGGGGGCCGATGCATCTGAAGAGCCATCTTTTGAGGATGCTCTGGCCGCACTTACTGATGAGCAGAGAAGCTTAGTAATAGATCGTTTGGTCGTAGAAGACTTCATTCACTATACTCGCGCCTCCTTCCTTAGCCAAGTTTTTAGTCCTCGTGATGAACGATATTCTTCTGTTACTGCCGGCTCAGCTGACCTGCAGGGAGCTATGTTAGGAAAACCGGAATCTGCATATGTTGCAGAATTCGGAAAAGATGTCGCCAAAAAGTCTGCCTTGAAGAAGGAAATGGACAAGAAAATTGGTGAAACATCTGGTCTTAAAGAAGCCTTTGATGAACTCAAATCACTCTTAACTGAACTCGAAGGAAAAACAGACCTCGTTAGCGCCCTAGCTCAAGCCGATGAAATTGCAGGCAGGTACGGGGTCACTGACTCTGCTCAATTGCAGTTATTAAAAGACCGGCTAATACTAGAAGACTTCATTGATTATACAAAAGCCTCTTTCCTCAGCAGCGTTTTCAGTGCTAGGGATCCACGCTATTCAACTGTTTTAAGCGGATCGTTAGATCTACAGGGGGCGATGCTCGGGAAAGCTGATTCGGCTTACGTTATCAAATACGGAGATGAAGCCAAGAAAAAGGCGACCTTGAAAAAGAAGATGGATACTGATATTGCGGCAGCTCCAAACATGGCAGTTGTATATAAAGCATTAGCGGCTAAGTTAACGTTACTAGAAAGGAAACTAGACCTACATTCAGCAGTCTGTGAAGCATCTAGTAATTCTGCCACTTATCGCTGCCCCGTCATCAGCGAAGCCGCTTCAAATCCGACCACTAGTGACAAGGAAACTGTTACATTGACAATTAGCGGCGTCAACTTCCCTGCCCTCGAAAAACCTAAAGTAATGGTCGGCTCAACACAAGCTACTGTGACCTCTTTTTCTGACACTCAAGTAGTTGTATCTATCCCGTTAACTGCAGTTACCGGAGGAATTGAAATTCCTGCCACACAACAATTCACTCACGAAGTCGTAATTTCTACTCCTGATGATTTCTTGAGCGCCAGAGCTTCTGCCCAGTTTTCCATTACCCCGCCAGAAGTTGAGGATGCGGCTATAGGAGACAACAGAGACACGTTGGATGAGGGAGCAATGATGGAAGCGGAAGTTGAAACTGAAGAGAGACGAACCTTCTGGGCCGATCTATCACCACGCGCAGATGTCAGTGTTGGTCTCGATGACGAACAATGGCATCCGACCGGAAACAATCTGGCTTCACAACCAAATCTCTCGGTACAAGCCTCTGTAGACACCCCACCGACCGGCGCCCCGTTACATGTGGGCGATCTTAGCCTGATACTCGATGCTTCGATCAGATCGAGTTTAGAATTCGGCGACAGAACACACCATACCCGCTTTAGTTTTGATATAGACCGGGCCGGATTAGCCTGGCAGCCAAACGGGATTATCGGCGTAGAAGGGGGCGTTGTGTTACGCGGTTTTGCCAACCCCGACGAAACATTCTCTTCCCGCTTTATTCCCGAAGGTGAATCGATCACTTACGGCGCCTGGGCAGGACTTTCTACTGAATTCGGATACCAAGGAGAAGCTCGCTTAACCATTTTTAGTGAAGCGACCCAAACAAGATACCATTGGACAGACGAAGTTACAGATATTGACCAATTCAACGGCGGCAGAGATGAAGTGCGGTACGGAGTAAGAATTGCCCATCCAGATTTGGGTGGATCGCCGTTTTCGCTTACTCTTTTTGGCACAACTCCGACTATAACTCAAGAAACCAGCCCGCTACAATCAAACATCGGTCCATCTTTAAGTGAGAACCTGACAACAATTAATTGGGGAGCGGAACTGGAAATCGGTCAGCCGCAAGATCGCTTCTTTTTGAGAGCAGAATATCTACATACACATTTCTCTGATCAATTGTTTTTCAATCGGGATCATGTCGAACTGCGCGGCCATTACCGTTTCCTTGACGGTCTCGTGGGGGTTAGACTGGAATCACAAGCCGATATTGGTCAATTATATGGAGAGGGGAATGTGATAGATGTCAGGCCAGCCGTTGATCTTAGATTATTTGACTGGTTGAGAGTTTTCGTCGGCCCCGATATCCGCTATGTCGACGGACAGGTATCTGGCGGTGGGTTTGTCGGTGTTTCACTGGAGTATGATGAAGTAGAAGAGGTGGAGAGACCGGTAGGATCAGAACCGGAAGAACAGACCGCTACCGACGAAGCCCTTGAAAGAGGAGCTGACAGAGCTGAAGCCCAATCAAGCCCCGATGAAGCCGTTTCACCACCAACCCCGGCAGCACCAAAACTAGAATCACCGGTAATTGATCAAAAAGAAGAAGAAGCTGTCCCGGAATTTGAAAGCCCATTATTGGAGGAAGACAAATAATGGACGCTTCCGTTAGCACTACTCTTTTAGCTCTTGGAGCCGGAACCTTAGGAGAGTTTTCCCTTGAATCAGGAAAAGATAGACTTGATCAGGATATGCTCAAAGTCCTGACCCCGCTGGCTGAAATGGAAGATAACATGACCGATCTGGAAATCGGCCTTCTGCATGACCTAAGGGATCTTCACGACACTATCAAAGACAAAAAGAGTGTGGCCGAATTACGACTACTGGCCAGACAATTCAGAGATATTTTTCAAGATCTGATGGGACGGATCCATCAACGGATGGCCTGGCAAAAGATTTTTGTCCCCGAAACGATCGACCTTGGCGAAAACGATGTTTTGCTTTCAGCGACATTATCAGTTAACTATGAATATAGCACCGACCTCCCTGACGTGCATTTTCCAACCGGCACACAAGTCTTCTTTCGCGAGGGAAAGCCAGTAAGCTTTACCCTTTCTAATGATTTAATAGTCAGCGGTCAGACATTTGCTGCCAACGCTACTATTACCACCAGCGATATCAAACAGGCCCAACGAGCAGCAGTTGAGCGAGCCCGAACAGAAAGATTAACCGCCTCCTTAGAAAAGGTTCTGGAAGCAATCGTCTTGGAAACAGATAAATGGAAAATGGGCGGAGCCAAAGCAAAGCTTGTTGAAGAACAAAGCACAATATTTGGCGTTTTACGAGACAATGTTTTGCAATTAGCCGAAGAAATAAAACATCCTGAGTTATTACAAAGTATTATTGTTAAAAAGTTATTAACCGGCAAAATAACTCGCGCCGCCTGGGCCTCAGCAGACCCAACAGCAATAGTCGCCTTTGTTAAAGAAGAGATGGCTAAAGTGATGCCGGCAGTAGTCGAGGTTCAACCCGAACCCGAAACGCCTAAATTAGTAATTCCTGATGCCCTTATCGATTGGGTTGTTGGGGATAGCACAGAAGCTGGCGCTCGTGAAAGAGTTGCCGCAGCTCTGGCCGCTCCACTGCAAGACGACCCTGCCGCAGCAGAACGGCTTACGATGCTCACAACAGTCACCTTACCGGCTTTTGATCTCCCAGGCTTCAATGTTGAACACCCGGAATATCGACAAGCCATAGCATTGGATCTGATCGGCCTATCTACAAGCACATGTTCTCAAGAACTTGTTCTCGCTTATAGATACTATTTATCAGAAGTTAAAACCGAAATCCTCAAACTCCCTTTTGATTCTGACAGGCAATCGATCGTTGGGACAGACCTGCTAACAGGAAGTCTCCCGGCTCTGCTCCCAAATATTCTGGACCTGTTTACGCCAGAAAACAAAGAATATCTGGCCGCCGCAATTTATCGCTTAACAACAGAACCGGCTATTGCCAAAGCCAAAGCTGATTTTGTCCAAAACATCGGTCAGCCGGCCGCAGCCGCAAGATTAGCAGGTTATTTGAGAACAGGAGTAAAAAGAGTAAAAGCCCGATTCGCCGCTGTCCAAACCGCTCTCTCAAGTTCTCTTAACGCAACCCAAACGGCGCCCGGCACTTGTGCCGTCAGTTGGAACAAAAAGATCGCACCCGATGTTGACCTGATCATTACTTCCGGCTCACAAGTATTGTCGGTCCGACCGCCGGAAACAGCAACAGGGACTTTCTCTCTCGAGAATCTATTGGCTGGTACGCACGAAATATCGGTTCGATTCTTATTTCCCGGCTACGACAAAGTAGTCGCCACAACAACCTGCATAATTGCCACAGAAGAGGCAGCTCCGGCCCAAGAAGCACCAGCAGCAATAGAGGGCCCACAAGTTCCTGATCAACTTGTTTCCTGGGCAGCAGGCGCAACCGCCCAACCTGATGTTAAAGCCGGAGTTGCCGCAGCACTGGCAGCGAGTCTGGCAACGGCCGAAAATCCAGCAGCAGCAGTAACAGCTCTTGAAGCATTGTTGTCAGCTTTTGACCTCGGTTCACTTACAATTGAGAGCCCAGTCTTGCGTCAGGCCATAGCTATAGATTTGATCAATTATGCTGTCGCCTATCCGGGTTCTGATAAACTTCCTGAATTGGCCCAAGCCTACAGGCATTATCTCGAAATTAGGATCGTATCGGACAATCCCGATTTTCAAAGAGTTTTTGGCCTGAAGAACAGTACCGGCGCGTTTGTCACGCTGATTCCCGAGATCCTGGATCTCTTTACTCCGGAGAACAAAGATTATCTGGCTGCAGCCATGCATCGAGTCATGTCTTTCCCCAGAGTTAAGGCAGAATTCGTTGCCCGGTGCGGCAATAATACCGCGGCCGTAAAACTTGGCGGTTTTCTGCGAACTGCGGTAACAAAAATTAAAGAAAAACTTGCCGCAGACCATAAGATGCTCGATCGCTCATTAGAAATTATTGGGCCTTCTGCCACTGCTTGTACTTTACAGTGGGACAAAAAAATTACCGGCCTCACCGCCGCTTCTGTCAGCTACAGGGTGCAAGGATCGGGTGAGGAAACAACTCAAATAGTAACGTTGCAACCCAATATTGAAGGGGAAGAAGTAACAACAGAGGGAATTGGTTTCTTGTCTGGATTAGCGCCGGAAACGATATATGAACTGACCCTGCATCTTGACGGGCCCGGCTACCGGCTGGAGAAACAAATAACCTGCACCACAACAGCAGCCCCACTCCCCCACCCGGCAAGTGACGCTTCGGATGGCGAGTGGTTAGCATGGCTAATGCAGTTACCGGCGAAAGAAGACAAAATGGTAAATTTATCCGAAGTATTTTCTCCGACCGTTTTTTCAGTTGATGATCGCAAAAAAGCCCTTAGCGTATTATTTAAATTAAAACCGGCTAATGCGGTGCTGATCGTCACTGGGACAAGAGACGGAGAAGGGGCCGGGGCTTACACAGAAGGCACTTATACGGCCGCTGCCGAGGCCCATCCGGAACAAAAAGTATTTTGGCTGCATATGGGCTCTGATCTTTCTGGCACTGATGACACAAATTTAGCCGATCGGACTTATGGTGAAATGTTGACCATCTTCTTGGGTTTATCAGAAATGAAATGGCCGCTAATTATCGGTTTCCCCGACGGGAAAGCGACCGAAATGGTCATTGAAGGGACCGAATTTAGAGCAGCAGCCCCGGCAAAAGCTGAAGTACCAGCTCCAACCGGACCGTTGGCCGCCGCCCTGGCCTTTACGCCCAATAGCGAAACCGGTCTAATCGACCTGACCGAAAAAGTAAGAAGCGGTGAATTGCAACGGGAAGGAGCCTTACTTATGCTCCAGGCACTGCACGACGAAGCACCGGCAAATACTGTAATTATTCTAACCGCAACCGGTTGTTCTGCTTGTCAACATAAAATTACGGACAAAGTTTTCGAAAGTTATGCCAAGAGTCACCCCGAATTAAAAGTTTATTGGTACGAAATGGAGGCCCAGCACGAATTGGTTATGTGGAATTTCACTCATCGCAGCGAAGAGACTGCTTACCCTGACCTCGGCGGAGACGGCAGTTTCCCGATAATTTACCAGACAACCGAAACCGGCAAACCGGTTCGAGGTTATATTATTGGCGATGACCATCATTTTGCATCGATTGAACAAGTTACTTATGATGAAACCAGAGAAAAACTTCGCCCTAGTCAATGGTTGGCTCTTGGCCAGCCCAATGATTATCAGGAACTGGCAACAGCATTACAGGGTCTTGGATATGAAATTACCCCGGCAAACACCCATACAGTCCAAAGAGCCGCAAAAAAGCTGGCGAAAGATAAGCCATCGGTCTTCGGAAAGTTAGAAGATTGGTTTTACGTCAAGATCAAAGGTATGGAGAAAACAGAAGCAAGAAGGCTATGGGCAGACATGCAGGAAGTTTTTAGAGGGATGGACATTACCATTGAAACAGAAACAGCTCTGGCTAAGCTTGTTGAACAACTAAACTTATCTACTCTGGGCGAAAATGCTCAAGAGCGATTATTGATTTTGGCCCAATTAACAAAATACGCAGTTGCCTATAGTGCAAAAGATGATGAGTTTTTAACAAAATTGGGCAAGGCTTTTGATCTCTATTGCCGCTCCCGGCTGGAAATGGCCGACAAGGTAAAAAGCGAAAAAGCTTCTGAAGCCGCCAGCGCGGCCATGCATTTGTTATTAGGCAATGGAGAAGACCTGGGGATCCTAGTTGAACTCCTCCCCTACTTGGATTATGAATTAAATTCCGATGCCTTGACACTTGTTCTGCTTGACGACAAAAGAAGGGCTGATTTGACCAAAGACTGCACCATACTAAAAAGTTTGGCTCCTAAACGGATAGAGGCTGGCCGCAGGAATGTGGCAAAAAAATTGAACGCCCATTTAAAGGCGGTCTTCGCGGCTCGGATCACTACCCAGGAAGCCCAAGTCAAACTCGCCGCAGGCAAGATAGCGGAAGCAAAAGAAGCTTTTGCCGAAGCTATTCGTTTATTCAAAAAAGACAAAAAAGATGAGACAGCGGAAGCGGCGCCGGCCTGGCTCGGTTATGCAATTACCTTGTGGCTGGAAGGGAAGAAAAAAGATGAAGCTATCCAGCACGCTGAATACGCCGAGCACCTGGTCATTACAGAATTAGCGGATCCCCATGCCACATTAACCTCCATGAGGGAACAAATGCCGGCAGAAATGCAACAAGCGTTAGTGGAAAAGACCGGCCGCCTCAAATTTGCGGACGCTCACGCTTTGGGCAAAAAGATCGAGACCGCTGCCAGGGAGGTCGGAATTGATCCTGCCCCATTTGGCATAGCTGATGATAAGTTTGATGACGGCCGCGGTTATGACCTGTACAAGATTGTTGACTACGGCACAGTAAAACGTGATAACCACGCTGATCCGGCAGAAGCTTTAAAATACTTTACCCTCGCCATTAACGTAGGACCGATAGGCGGGCAGTACCTTTGGGCCCTAATTGAACGGGCAAAAACTTATCATCAGATGGGACAAAAAGCCGAAGCACGGGTTGATGTTGAGGCGATCTTAGTTTTTGATCCTGAATCAAGAACAGAACTAACCGGCTGGGGAGAAGAATACGCTGTTGCCCCTTTTGACGGCGCAGCCGAAGCCATGAGACTCTGTGCAACAATTCCTGATCTTCAAACAAATCCCGATGAACGCGGCAAATGTGAAACGACTGTCTGCGGCCAGAAAGACTCAACAGAAGCTTTAGAAAGCTGCTTAACAGAAAATTACGGTTACGCACCCACGAGTGAGTAGCCATGGCCGACAACAGCAGTTTAACTGCGAGTCTTCTAACCCTTGTTGATCATCAAAGTTTAACCAATTATTATCAGACCGATACCGAAGTCTTTGAACATATAGTTTACTCGTGCAAGATCTGGACAGCTACGCTGAATTGATCACGGACAAAGAATCTGCGCTCCTCTTTGGACATACAGTGATCTTCCTGTTGGATTCAAACCGCGATCCGGCGCTCGATTTTATCGGCTACGGCCAAAAGCAAAGAGCGCGTGTTCGGACTACTTTTATTGCTGATCTGCAGGATCGTCCCGACAAGGCCGTTGAGGCTATTCGTGAGAAGTCCAGCCAGCTTCAGGGTTATCAGCATTTCCGCTCCACCTATCCCAAACTAGTTGCTTTTGCCGGTAGTGAGGAGAATTTAGTTCCCTTAAAAGAAAGCCTTACTGCTGCGGCCAAAGATAGTAACATCCTGGAAACTCTGGAAATCATGCTGGACAGTTTCCAGCATTCGGGCCAGCTCACTGACGTTGCCCCTGTTACAACCTTGCGAGACCTGATTTTATTAGCCACAGAAAATTCAACTGCCGAGCCGGAAATAAAAGCAAGGATCGGCCAGGCTTACTTTCAGTTAATGAGCATCAGAGAAACAACCAGCCAAAAGCTTGAAGAGACATTTCCCGAACTGGAGGCTCAATATCTGGCCGGCGGCCAAGCCAGTTCTCAAACCGAAACCCGTGTCAAAGCCGCACTGGTAAAAGCTAAAAAGGTTTTTATCGCCAAACTCTTTGGCAATCAGCAAACCGGATTATTGATCAAACGACTACCGGTTCTTTTAGATCATTTTTCAGACGCCGCCACAGGCAATCGTTTTCATCTGGCTTTGGTGGCAATTTTTAAAGATGGAAAACGACGCAACGAATTAACTTCTGCCCTCACCGCTCCGGCGGCCGAACTAGCGTCCTTTTTACACCCATACCTGCTCGCAGCTCAAGAATTGTTAATGGAAAGGTGGCGCGCAGAAGCCGCCGGAGCGGTGAGGCCTTTATTGCCTATCTGGATACGCGCATCTGGCTGGGGAGCAAAACCCCCATCACAGATCTCTCGGCCCTCTATCGCGAAGGGATCTTTGGTAGTCTCAGTACGGCGATCACAAAAAAACGAGACTATTTTGGTTTCTGTTTTGCGAGAATATATTTATTCTTCTTCCCTGAAAGATTAGAAGCAACACGTGCTCAATTGGTAAAAATATTATATGACAAGCCACGGGCAGAAAAGTTAGCCAAAGCGGTCAATCCGGAAACTCTGGACATCCCTGCTATTCGTGAATTATTAACCCCTGGATCTTAGAAAAAAGTGAAATTTCCCCCAAATTATAACGATAACTAAACAAGGAGAATCCTAATGGAAGGATCATTTTTAACAGATGTTGCCAATGTTGTAAAAGCAATTGTCAGCTACAATAGTCAGCCAAAAATGTTTGGCACACTGCCGGAGACCGGTATTAGTGTCGCCGGCTGCGGCGGAGAAAACGACCTTCCTCCAGGTATTGTTGAGCCACCAGATCAGCCGGCAGATTACACCCTTCCGACATACGAACTAGTAACGCTACCGGAAATCACTTATGTTGAGCCGGAAGTTTGCATCAATACCGAACCGGTAGAACAGCTTTCCGCCGGTAGTGATTTGGAAGCGACAGTTCGCGGAAGCAACGAGCTGGTCACAATCAACTTATCATCTCTTTTTGATGACTGTAATGAACCGCTCGATTCGATCGACTGGACCCCATTGTTAACTGTCTTTGCTGAAATTACACAACAAGAATACTCCCCCGCCGGAGAATTAATTATCAGCGGCTATCTGCAAAGCTCGGATACTCTGCCGGAATCGGTCACTTTATCAGCATATGATGTTGAAGGGACCATTGTCAGAGAGATAATCATCAATCTCCCAACTCTAGGAGATGTCAGTTTATCTTCGGTCAATTCTCTGACCGCCGGCGAAACCCTCGATGTATTAGTCTCCCCAGTACCTGCCGGGGCCGAGCTGACAGTAACTATCAACGGCACCCCACTTACCGGCACGATAAACGATTCCGAATGGCTCGGCGCAATAACCGTGCCTGCGGCCGGAACTTATACGCTTAAAGCAACTATTACTCCCGAGTTTGCAGCCAGCTATGAGATCGAAAAAGAGATCACAGTCTTTGCCGAAGAGTGCGTCAACGATGAGCTCTCTTTTTCGGCCACAGTAGCGGCCGAACCGAGCGCTTATCCTCGCTTGAGAGGAGATAATCAACCGGTCACATTTAGAACTACCGGCTTGGTTGACGATTGCCTCCTGGCCCTTTCGTTCAGCGAAGCCAGTCGGACAGAAATAGAAGCGATCTTCGTAGCAGAAAGTTACTCATTTGCTTATTCAGAATCAGGCCTATTAGAAATAACCGGAATTCTACGCACAGACGTCACTCTCCCTTCAGAGGTTGTCCTAGAACTGCTAGATACTACCGGCGCGGTTTATGGCGAACTTACTCTACAAATCCCGGAACAAGAAGAGCCAATTATTTCAACAAATCCAACAGAGATTCATGCGTCTGAAGATTTTCTCTTATCAGTTACGCCCCTTCCCCGGGGTGCAACTGTTGCGGTCACAATTCCTGGGGCAGCTTTAAGTTTAGCCGGAGCTACAGCCAATATCACCATTGATGAGTCGGGTGAATATCTGATCGAGGCAACAATTACTCCTACGGTTGGGGCTGCTTATACAATTAATGAAACCATTATTGTCGGTCCGGCTTGTCATGATTCGAGCCTATTCTTTGCCCTCACTCCTGAACCGGCAACGATCACTCGGGGAGCCTCAACAGTTGTTAGATATGCAAATACAGCGCCTGTTGCCGACTTATGCGGGCGGCCATTATCTATTGACACCCATAACCTTTCGCCGTTATTTATCAGCGGGCTATTTACCCTCGCCTCCGGCACAGATTTTAGTCTCTCCGGAATTCCGAGCATTTATGCCGCGGGGACAAGCTTTGTCGAATTGCCAATGACCAGTTTGGCCGGCTTTCCTGCCGGAAAAGTCCGGGTATTTGCCGCCAATCAATTAATTCCCAGCTTATCCATGAGTACCGAAGCCCCGGAACCGGCCACAAGCTTCTCTGTTGCGCTAACGCCAAGCCCAACAGGAGCCGGTTGTGAAATTGAGGTTGTTAACGAAAGAGGCGAGCCTGCCTCCGGTCTCTCAACTTCACTTGAGACTTGTAGCGGGGAACTAAATATTGCGGCAGCCGGCGGTTATAATATCTCAACACGTATAACCAGTGAGTTCGATCAGACCTATAATCTCTCTCCCGTCCCCATTACAGTCTTGAGAGCCGGGACCCCAGAGCCGGTTATCAGTGAACTGACATTTAATCCAGGGAGCTGCAGAGTCGGTCAAACCGAAGATTGCGAAGTTACATTTACCCTGACAGCGCAGGCCAGTCTTGGCGCAACTGTTGAATCGATTCAAATTGATTTTGCCGGCGAAAGTTTTATGGAATTCTGGGGAGAAGACGCCTCCGATTCGGCATCTGTGGCCGCAATCAGAGTTGATGAGACTCATTTCCGTTTTTCACAATATTTCTCTACCGATTATGCCAGGGAGATCCCGATCTGGATCGGCCTGACCGACACCAGCGGCCAGTTCGTTGATGCCTCTTCTTGGTTCTTCCCCATTGTTGAATAAACTTCAATGAAAAGTGAAATTAATGAGAAAACATAAGGATAAATAAGAGTATGACAGGACCAACAAAAGTAGATAAAAATAGAGTCAGACCGCCATCACAGCAGCCTGTGCGCCTAGCACAGACAAGGCCGGATCCGCAGCAGGCCTTAACCCGACCAGGCATAGTTTCTCCGCCATTGGATCCAAGAACTATTGCCCCAGCTGTGGTTGGTGAAGTCCAAATTTCGTCCACCCCTCCACCGGCGGCTGAATTAATCATAATCGAAGAAGCCCCAACACCAAAACCACAAAGTGAATCAAAAACCAGAAGCGTTGTTAAAGGGTTCGCCATGGCCGCTGCCATTATCGGCGTCACTTATATTTCCGGCCCTTTCTGCGTTGTCACAGTTCCACTTCTCCTTGCAGGCAGATTATTATTAGACCGCTGGACAGCAAAACCTCACGCTGCTGAAGAGACAAAACAGAGCGAAGAAATACTTGCTCAAGCGATCAATGAAGCTATTGAGCAGGCCACCCAAACTGCCGACAAAGGGGCCATCACCGTCTACTCTCCCCGCCTCGGAAATAGTTATGAATTAGAAGCAAAAATTGGCCAGGGGGGGATGGGGATTGTTTACTCATTAGTCGGCCAGCCGGAAATGGTTGTCAAAGTTTTGCTCCCAAAATATCAGAAAGATAAAGGGGTTTTCGCCAAGTTTATTGCTGAATTTGATAATTTGGTTAAGATCCAGCACCCCAATGTGCAGACAGTCTTCGATCTGGCAACTTTTAATCTCCCTTCTGGCGAGCAAACAACTTGTATTATCATGCAACGAATCGAGGGGAAAGCTGTTTATGATCTAATACAGGAAGCTAGAGATGCGGGTCAACCGATTGAGGCAGATTTAGCTTTAGATATTATCATTCAGGCGGCTGAAGGGTTGGCTGCCGCTGATAAATTAGATATTCATCATCGCGATGCTGACGGGACTAATCTAATGGTCAATCAAACAGTCGACCCGGTTCACACTACAGTAATTGATTTTGGCATTAGTCAGACCGCGGAAAAATCAACAACCGGCTCGATCGAAGGAAAATATTCTTACATCGATCCATTGACCCTAAGCACAGATGTGGTTGCCGACAAAGTGAAAGCCCGGCAAGGAGACATGTACCAACTGCTACTGACCTTGCGAGAGATGGTAACACTAAATAAATTAGTAAATATAAATAATAGAGATGCTTTTGATTCCTTTATTGGGCAAGCATTGTCTGGCCAGCATCAACACGAGTTGCCAATGGAAGGAACAGTTACCGATGGCATTCAGCAGGTTCTGGTCTGGGGGCTATCTTTTGTACGTGCAGACCGCTTTGAAACCTACGATGAGTTCATCACTGCCCTCCGCTCGGCTCGCGCCGGTCAGATACCGACGAGAGAAGTGGCGGATGGAACCAGGGTCGGTTAAGTAAAAAAGGACGGAAAAGATATTGAAGTATTTTGCCAAAAAGTGAAATTTTTGCCAAAAGATGTCGAAAACTATCTAGGTTGATCTATATTAAATAAGGAGTGCCAAGATGAATCAAGTAGCACCGGCCGGAATTGTTTATAGGAATAACGCCTGTTATATCGATCCTGATTTTCAGGAAGAAACCGCTCAGACTGAACAAAGGATAGAACCTCAAACCGTAGCAACCGATTCATCCTCGGCCTGGGATTATTTAAGCGCTGTTGGAAGTTATATTGTTGTTTCTGCCAAAACTCATCCGGTTGGGACCTTACCTGAAACTCCTTCAGTCGCCGGCTGTGGAAATAATGTTGCTCCTACAACCACCGGAGAATATATTGACGGTCTCGATGACCAGGAAACCGATATGGGTGATTTTGGGAACGGTCAAATAAACCCGGGGCCTGACGAAGAATATGATCCCGGGGAGCTCCCTGAAGGGGCTGTCCAGAACGGCTCAACCGTTTTTGAAAGCACAATTGATGCGTTTTGCACTCCGCTGGCCGACACAATTTACGAATGTACTACCCTCCTCCCCTTTGGCAATGATGATTATCTGGCTCTGGAAGCCTCCGGCCTGATCGGCGGACAAGTTAAGGCTCAACTCTTCCTGGACATGAGACAAATTAACAAAGTTGTTCTCAAGTCTATCTTTGGCATCTTTGGGGCTGAAGGGCGTGACGAGGTTTGGACCTGGCTTATCGACAACGGCTACCTGAAATATGTCTACGGATCGGACAAAATGGCCAAGATGATCAAAGAACCGACAGCCATTTCTCTCAGCGATCTGCCAACAAGCTGGGGAGAAGAGAAAACTGCTATCGTTTTGGATATATTACAAAGAACCGGCACCGATTGTTTTAATGAAGAGACCACCGCAGGCAGCGGCGGAGTTGTCCCGGTTGCGCAGAGTTATTACAACCCGATCTGTGGTAATTTTGCAATTAATCCGGAGGATCCGGATATTTACATTCAACCTTCTCTTGCCGGTTATACCAGCTCACTGGTCGGTGCCGAGGATGTAATCGAGAATTATATTAGCGAAGAAACACCACTGGGCATATCTTTCCCTATCGTCTGGAATTCTGAAGCTACGCTGACCGATGGTCAGT
>JBDRIF010000007.1:0-4335 GCA_043816125.1 bacterium | reverse complement strand
ATTTCCGGTTTCCCGGCCCGCGATCATCAGGAAGAGACAGAGTTAAAGGCCCGTCTCCGCCGCCTAGCCAAAGAGTCGTAATAACGGGGGGACCATGAAAATAGCGCTGTTTACCAATGCTTATCTACCGTATTTAAGCGGAATCACCTTGTCGGTCAGCACTCAAAAAGAAGAGTTGGAAGCCCTCGGCCATAAAGTTATCGTTGTCGCCCCCGCTTACCCCGGACACAAAGAGATCGATCCAAATATTATTCGAGTAATGTCGATTCCGGCCCCCTATCCAGGCTATCGATTCGTTAATCCCTTCTCACCATTCGCTTTTCTGCGACTGAAAAGGGAAAAAATCGATATTATTCACGTGCATCAACCCTTTGGGGTCGGACTTGGCGCCAGGTTGACAGCAAAATTGCTCGGAGTCCCGCTGGTCTATACCTTCCACACCCTCTTCTCCAGATATGTCCACAACGCCTCCTGGATCCCTCGTAAGTTTTCACAATTTATTGTTGTTCAATATTTAAAATTCTTCTGCAACTTAGCCGACACTATTATTACTCCTTCGACCATGGTGATGCGGCTGTTAAGGATGCGCAAAATCAAAACCCCGATCAAGGTCTTGCCGACCGGTATGAGGATGTGGGAATTTAAAAAACAGATGGAGATCGGGACACAAAGAGTGGAGATCAGAAAAAAACATAATATTCCTCTAGATGCTAAATTATTAATGTGCTCCACCCGGATCTCGGCCGAAAAAAATATCCCCTTTCTCCTCAAAGCCTTCCCGGTCATAAAAAAACAGGCCCCTAACACCTATTTTATTGTTGTCGGCGGCGGGCCCAAGGTTGAGGACTACAAAAAAGAGGCGGCAAAGATCGATCCGCAGATTATTTTTACCGACCGACAAACACATGCGCAGGTAATTGACCATTGTTTGGCTGCGGATCTTTTTGTCTACGCCTCCAAAACAGAGACTCAAGGCCTAGTCCTAAACGAAGCCAAGGCTTGCGGTCTGGCGGTGGTGGCTGTCCGCGGGGGCGGAATTTCAGATGTCATCGACAACGGGGTTGACGGCTATCTCGTCCCCGAAAATCAGGAAATTTTCATCGAACATGTTATGCGCCTCTTGAGCGACGATCAGCTACGGCAAAAGATGGGACAAAAAGGAAAAGAGGACACAATCGCCCGCTTCTCGTCAGAAGTTGTTGCAAAACAAATGGAAACTATCTATAATCAACTCATCGCCAAACAATAAAGGGGGATTCCTTATGTTTAAAAATTGGAAATTGTTGCTTGGGATTTTATTTGTCATTTGTCATTTGTCATTTGTCATTGCCGCGCCAGCGGTGGCTTATCCCGAAGTATTTCCCGCGCCCACCATCAATGGTCCGACCGGAGTTACCAGAATCCCCTCAGCTAACGTTATTCCATATAAAAACTTTAATATTGCCGCCGCGCTAGGGACCACTAACCGCCTCTCTTCTTCCGAAGGGACGGTCTACTACAACATGAATTTAGGGGCTTTTAACGGGATCGAGCTCGGCATTGTCGGCGGGACAAATCTGGAGACAAAGAAGATGCGCGAAGGGGTTTTTGTGAACATGAAACTCTCTCTCTCCACCGGCGATGAGCCGTTCCCGATGTTATTAGCTATCGGGGTTGAGAATATGTTTTCCTACGACCAAACAGACGTCTACATGGTCGCGACAAAATATATGCACCAGGGACCAAAACTGACTTTTGGTTTTATGGGAGATTTTCCTGATAATAAATTCCGGGCGCTCGGGATGGTCGGGATTGAATATGCCATGAGTGATAATTTAATCCTAAATACCGACATGATGGTCGGAGAGAGTGTCTCCCAGCTAAACGGCGGAGCCAAACTTTACCTGACCCCGATCTTCTCGGTCAATCTTTACGGGTTAAATGTTCTTAACGGCGACCAGATCAAAGACGAAAGAGCGATCCTGATCGGCGTTAGCTGGGCCAATCCTTTCTAAATGGAAGAATTAGTCCGACCAGCGGTTAATGAATTAAAAGATTACACTCCGGGAAAGAATCCTTCTCAACCTGGCATTATCAAACTTGCTTCCAACGAAAATCCGTTTGGGCCTTCTCCTAAAGCGCTGGAAGCCCTCGCCAAAGAAGCCAAAAACCTCCACATGTATCCCGACCAAAAAGCGATCTTCCTCCGCGAGGCGCTGGCAAAGAAGCTTAATGTTAATGACAACAACCTTATCGTGGGGAACGGCTCGGATGAAATAATGCAGTTGATTACGACAACCTTCTTGAAACCGGGTGAAGAGGTAATTATCTCCGAGAATACCTTTTCTGTTTATGAATTTGTCACCCGGCTCCTCGATGGAAAGCCGGTTTTTGTTCCGCTAAAAGACTTTGCTCAAGATCTGCCGGCTATGGCCGCCGCGATAACCGACAAGACTAAAATTATTTTTATCTGCAATCCTCATAACCCGACCGGCTCTTTTGTTTCGGCCGCCGAGTTAGAACAGTTTTTGGCGAAGGTCCCCGACAATGTCCTGGTCGTGCTCGACGAGGCCTATGCCGAATTTGCCGAGGACAAAACATTCCCCCGGGCAATCGATTATGTAAAAATCCGCAAGAATGTTTTGGTCTTGCGCACCTTTTCCAAGTATTACGGTTTGGCTGGCCTGCGCATCGGCTTTGCCGTCGCCCAGCCGGAACTAATCAAGTATCTCTTTCGGACAAAATTACCTTTCAATGTCAGTCGAGCGGCCCAGGCGGCGGCCAAAGCAGCTTTGGACGATAAGAAGTTTCTGGAACAGACATATAAAAACAATGTTGAGGGGAAAAAATATCTTTATGCCGAGTTGGACAAGCTGGGATTGGAGTATCAAAGAACTGAAGCAAATTTTATTTTTGTTAACTTGAAACAATCGGCCGACGATCTGTTTTTGACGCTGTTCAAGAAAGGGATAATCATCCGCCCCTTAAATTCTTTTGGCTTGCCCGAATGCATTCGCGTTTCCATTGGCACAAAAGAACAGAATAAAAGGTTTATCTCCTCCCTGGCCTGAAATTTCCACTATTAAGCATCGATATTATTCCGTATGGGCATCCTTGTATCATTACACAAAGCGGCTAGAACTGTAGCCGCGCAATATTCCCACCCTCAACCGAGCAGACTCGTCCGGCTTCAGGAGCCTAATCACCTCGACCTGAGGAAAACAGCCCTTGCTTTGGACAAGCGCGTTGAAGTGGTCGCCGCCTATGATTTCCGTCATGGCTGGTTATTTTGTCACGGGACTGCCAACTCGTCACCGGTCCCCTACGTGCAGATATCAATGCCGGAAGAAAGAGAAGAGGTAAAAATTGAGGAACCTGTAAGAGGACACTATCGTCCCGCCCAAGTCACTATTCATAACCATGCATTAAGGGAGGTCGAAGAGACCTTGCCGTCTGAAGAGAGCCAAGACGCAGCTGGCAATATTACCGGTGATTTGGCTAGCAACATTGCCGAGCTTTCACTTGATTTTATTATCAAACCATACGGAATCACCCGGGTCGTCCCCTGTTACGATGGAGCACCTGAAGAGTTGGAATTTAAGGAGTTGCATCCGATAGTAGATCATCCCCACTATGTGCGTGATCCGCTGACATACCGGCTCAGATATTTTGTCACAAACGACTCTGCTCGCCTAAATTTCGAAAACTTTGGACGACTACATAGATACAGAATTCACTGGCCAGACAGCTTTCCGACATCAAAAGCCTTGAGCCGAGGATTCAATAAAGGGTTGATCTTTAGCCCAAGGAGAGACGATCTGGCCGAATTAGACTTTGACTCTCTCGGAGATTTTCGCCGGGCTTTAAGAGATGAAGTCCGCTCCGCCCTCCCCTGGGTATTGGTAAGGGCAGTCCCGGAAACGCCTATCTATCATCGGATGGAATTTCTTCCTTGGCAATTATTTGAAGCGTTGTGGGCAGAACATGGAAACACGATGATATACGATCCGAACATTAATTGGTTTGGGCAATCGATCGGCTGGAGAGAAGGATCCTCTCAATTTGCCGACTGGATTGGAAAGATGGAAGAGAATTTTGGGCTCTCCTTTCAAAGTGCGACTCCCCACCTTGCTTAAATGTATAAATTGTATATAATAAATAAGTGAACAAGCGCACCCCTCTTTTTGAAGAGCATGTTAAATTAAACGCTAAAATTGTCCCTTTTGCCGGCTGGGAGATGCCGGTTTCGTATTCGGGCATTATCGACGAACATAACAGCGTAAGAAGTGCGGTGGGGATGTTTGATGTGGGTCATATGGGGCTGATAAAAATTGAAGGGGCTGACGCATTAGCCCT
>JBDRIF010000006.1:0-6541 GCA_043816125.1 bacterium | reverse complement strand
TTACCAAACGACTTCGACATCTTCTTCCCATGCGCATCGCGGACTAACCCGTGGATAAAGACCGTATGAAAAGGTTCTTTCTTCATCAAGTGAACCCCCTGCATAATCATGCGGGAGACCCAGAAAGTGATAATGTCATAACCAGTAACGAGAACATCAGTCGGATAGAATGTTTCTAAATCTTTCGTCTTTTCCGGCCAGCCCATGGTTGAAAATGGCCAGAGGGCCGAAGAGAACCAAGTATCGAACACGTCTGGGTCTTGTGTCCAGCCATCACCTTTAGGAGCTTCTTCGCCAACATGCATCTCGTCACCCTTGTACCAAACTGGAATACGGTGTCCCCACCATAATTGTCTAGAAATACACCAGTCTTTGAGATTAGCCATCCAATTAATGTAAACTTTGGTCCAGCGGTCGGGGACAAACTTGATCTTCCCCTGCTCGACAGCCTTGATAGCATCTCGAGCCAAGTCTTTTACTTTTACATACCACTGATCTGACAAATATGGTTCAATAACTGACTTACAGCGATAACATTCGCCGACACTATTCTGGTAATCTTCGATCTTTTCGAGAAAACCGCCCTGTTCTAACAATTCAACAACCTTATCTCGCGCTTTATTCCGATCAAGCCCCTCGATCCCCTTGATCCCCTTGATTTCCTGATCTCCAAATTCGGCCAACGTAATCTTAGCTTCCTTTGTTAATATGTTGATCCTAGGAAGACCATGCCGCTCCCCCATCTCAAAATCGTTCGGATCATGCGCCGGAGTAACTTTGACCGCCCCCGAACCGAATTCCTTATCGACAAACTCGTCACCGATGATCGGAATTCGTCGATTGACTAAAGGGAGAACCAACATTTTGCCAATTAAATTCTTGTATCGAGGATCTTTAGGATTTACCGCCACCGCCGTATCGCCCAACATCGTCTCCGGCCTGGTAGTAGCAACAACAATGTGATTCGTCCCTCGTCCTTCGTCTTTCGTCCCTTCAATTGGATACTTCAGCCACCAAAGATTCCCTTTTTTGGTTTCATGCTCAACTTCAATATCAGAAATCGCGGTGCCGCACTTCGGACACCAGTTGACCAACCGTTTCCCGCGATAGATTAAGCCTTCATTATAAAGAGTAACAAATTCTTTGGTTACAGCCTTAGATAACCCTTCGTCCATGGTAAATTTCTCGCGACTCCAGTCTAAGGCCGAGCCCAAACGACGGAGCTGACGGGTAATGTTACCGCCATACTCTTCTTTCCATTTCCAGACTCGCTCCAAAAACTTTTCTCGCCCCAACTCCTCCTTACTCGTCCCCTCTTTTCTTAAAGCTTTTGCCACTACATTCTGCGTCGCTATCCCCGCATGATCAGTCCCCGGTACCCACAGAGCATTAAAGCCCTGCATTCTTTTGTAGCGGATCAATAAGTCTTGAATGGAATTATCTAAAGCATGTCCCATGTGGAGATTCCCGGTGACATTGGGTGGAGGGATCACTATGGTGAATGGGGGATTAGGGGATTCGGGGATTGGGGTAAAAAGCTTATTCTCTTCCCAGATCTTGTACCATTTCTTTTCAATCTCTTTCGGATCGTATATTTTAGGAATTTCCTGAGTCATTAAACTTCTTGCCGCAATCGATCAAACTCTTCGATCGAAATTTCAATATCAGAGAGGATCGCTTTGATCAACCCTTTGCCCAGGTCTTCCCCCCAATGCATGGGAACAACAGTACTTCTGCCGTCATTGTGTTGAAAGAGAGCGTGGCTACCTTTTTGGCGCGCAAGCCTGAAACCCAGTTTTTCCAGGATTTTTCTCATTTTTTTCGCAGGAATAGCGACCAACCTGATCATTTATCTGGCAACCTCGAGTTGATAGGAACCGATAAAAAGACTTTGCGGTATTTGCTCTTCCCTATTCTTATATTCGACTTCCAAACAAAGACCAATCGCTTCCTTGACTCTTTTATCAAGCTCCTCAAGATTCTTAGCCTGGGTGTGGCATCCTTTTAAATCAGGAACCTTGGCAACATATAAGCCATCTTCGTCTTGTTCAATTAAGACCGAGAACCTGTATTTTTTCACGTCGAAACACCCCCTAGTGATAAAAATTATAGCATATATCCCATTTTTAGTGAAATTTTCTCATTATTCGGCTGAAAAAGAAGTATCAATGTTTTGGAGGAAATAAAATGGCAGGACAGATAACAATATATGTAAATCCGGGTGATAGAAGAGCTGTTCCAGTTACCAAAAAGACGGCTACAACCGCCGCAAAAGTCATGGCTCGTACAAAAGGGACTTTTAGCCCCGGAGGAACACTCTACAATGGCCATGTTCCTGTTAGAACTGCCGGGCTTAGAGCGGCTAATATTTCTCATGTTGAAGTACCAAAAGACAGCCCGGATTCCGCTTGGAAGAATCTATCAATCGCTTTTCGCTTAGCCGCCGATAGCCAAGGTGACGTTGCCGCTTTTTCACTCGCTTTGAAAGAAGCCGGCATAACAGACATTGCAGTTAAAGATGCGCAAGCCCGTCCAACTAGAAAAGCAGCCAGAACCCCAGCCCCAAAAAGACAAGCTCCAAAGGTTGAATCTAAAAAAGAAAGTCCAATATATGGTAAATATAAACTTACTGCTGGAGATATTGCCAGACCAGCAACAGCCTTTATAGCCGCAACCGGCTCTGCTCTGGCCTTAGTACTTATTCCCTTGACCTTGCCAACTATTTTATATGCAACAATAGGCCTTGGCCTAGTCGCTGGTTTCATGAGCATCGCCAAAACCATAGAAACCGCGCAAAATCACAACTGCTCCGGGGTAAAAATCAATACAAAAGAACTCGCTGATCCAACAATAGAAAACGAAGCTAAACTGCGTGCCGCAATAGCAAATTTGAATTTTGGACGGCAGATTGAAGTTCGAATAAAGAGATCAATCTTTGGCGGGAGAGAACTACTTTTTGAAGCAGGCAAAGAGGGAAAAGTTGCCCTGGAAACTGCCATTAGGAACGCCTTTGATGAAGCAAGTTTTTATTGGGATTATAGAGAAACATTTGGATCTTCAGCAACTCTTAAAGCAATGGTACGCAGAGAGGTTGGCGATGGTTGGAACAGAGGGATATCCCACGAAACATTAATTAGTTTTAAAATGATTGTAACTCGGGCAAACTAATCAGGGAGAAAACAATGGCAAAAGTAACAGTTAGATTTAATCCAGACTTGATCACACCAGGTGCAAAAAGAAGAAAAACAGATACTCAAAACACCGGGCAAAAAGCTTTCGCAACTGCGCAGGTCATGCTCCAAAAGGGGACGGGAAGAGGAATAACCTTTGACACCACAACTCCCTTCCTAATTAAACCCCCTCACCTCTCACCTCAAGGCCTGGCCAAAGCAGGCATTGAAGCAGTTGAAATCTCAAGAGGCGCTCCAACTGATGCTCAAACAGCCGCGGCTCTGGCAAAAGCTTTTCAAGTTGTTGTCACAGCAAAAGACCCGGCTGTGGCAACAAGAGCTTTAGAACTGGCTGAAGCAAAAGGCGAATTATCAGGAATAACTGTCACCGGCCTGCCAAAAATGGCACCCCCGGCCCCTACCAGAAGAACTGCTACCCCAGTGCCCGTTAGCGCAACCAGAACAGAAAGGCCGGTTCAGCAGGAAGAGCCTGCTCCCCAAAAAGTATCAGGCCCCGAAATAACAAAAAGACAAGCAGTTGTAACCTTCATCGGAATGATTCTGACCCCTCTTTCATCTATCGGGTTAGCAGCCAATATTTTTCTGGGGATCAGCGCTCTTTGGTATGCCTTACCAGTAACATTAGCAGTTGGCGGTGTCCTGCTGGCCGGAGGAGTAGCTTCAATAAATAAATATAATGCAAATTTGGAAGGCAAAGGGATCATTAGGATTAACCCTCAATACATAGCAAGAGGAAAAACAAGCGACACTCTTCGTCAGGACATCATTGGGCTGGGCTTTGGGAGTGGAATCCCGGCCAGAAAAGGACATTTTTTCGAAGCGACTATTCCCTTCTCTGCGGCAGAATTCAAAGGACAAAAAGCCTTAGAAAAAGCCTTTTTAGACGCCTATCAGGCCATTACCGTTCAGTTTAAGATATTTCCTAATAATCCAAAAGTAGTAATTGTTGAAGCCACGATCGATACTTCGGGTGGCTCAAGAATTCATGGAGAGATTGCGGCTTTTCATCGTTTATAAAGACAGTATCTGTCTCTCAGAAAAATTACGAATATTTAGTTCTTTTTCCAGACCGGGAGAATACGCCTCTTTAGGCAACATCCCGACCAGTTCCGACTCAATTATTTCCACCTGATACTCATCGGCCCATCTTTTAACACTGTCGAAAACAGTCTTCAAAGAAGTTGTTCGATGATCGCATAGATTGATGCTGACTTGTGTAATTCCCCGGCTGACAAGATCAATTCCGAGCGCCCTAACCCCGGGCAATCCTCCCTGATTCTCCCTGATATTCCTAGCGATGGACCTTGCAAGGTCCAAATCCCTTGTCGCCAAATTGATATTAAAAGCAATCAAGAAGTCGCGAACGCCAACAGCAATTGTGCCGGCTGTTGGATGTTTTCCTTTGCCAAAATCAGGTTCAAATTTTTGCTGGCGAACAGTCGGGAGTTCTTTGTGTTCTTTGCGTTTGGCCGCTTCACCATACAAATAAACAGGCAAGGCAAGTTTAGTAGCCGCGGCATGAGCAAACGCATGCGCCAACTCAACAGTCTCCTGAACAGAGATGTTTTTAACCGGCACAAATGGAACCACATCCACTACTCCGATCCTCGGATGCTCCCCCTTATGCTCACGGATATCCAACAATTGCATCGCCCGCTCGGTTAATTCAAAAGCCGCCTGGCTGACAGAGTCCGGCTCGCCAATAAAAGTAACCACAGAGCGGTTATGGTCGGGATCAGAGTGGACATTTAGAACCTTGCAGGCTTTGATCGCTCCGACAATATCATCAACTAAGGAGAGATCGCGTCCTTCGGAAAAATTGGGGACACACTCGATTAATTTTGTCATCCGACCAGATTCTTTAGCGCTTCTTCTAACGCAGAATTCTCCAGAGACTCTCTTTCTAGCAGAAGTTTGGCCATCTTATCCATCTCAACCTTATTTTTGGTCAAAATTACTTTGGCCCGATCATGACAGGCCTGAACTAGTTTCATGATCTCCGCATCAATCTTGTCAGCGGTCTCGTCGGAATAATCTTTTCGTTCGGAAATATCGCGGCCCAAAAAGACCTGATGATCTTTGCGGCCAAATGTCCGCGGGCCCAGATCGCTCATCCCAAATTCACATACCATTTTCTTGGCCAGATCGGTCGCCCGGGAGAGATCATTTTGCGCCCCGGAAGTAATCTCGCCAATCACAATTTCTTCGGCCACCCTCCCCCCCATCATCACAGTGATCTGATCAAGAGCCTCTCCTCTACTCATCAAATGCTTATCGATCTCGGGGAGCTGTAATGTGTAACCGAGGGCTAAACCGCGAGGGAGAATCGAGATCTTATGAACCGAATCGGCCTCGGGCAATACTTTGGAGAGGATCGCATGTCCAACTTCATGATATGCGACGATATTTTTCTCTTTATCGGAGATAACCCGGCTCTTTTTCTCCGGCCCGGCCATCACTCGATCGGCCGCCTCTTCAACATCATCCATAAAGATCTCTTTTTTATCTTCGCGCGCGGCCAAAATCGCCGCTTCATTGAGAACATTTTCCAAATCGGCTCCGGTAAAGCCCGGGGTCCGTCTGGCAACCACATTTAGATCGACATCGCCGGCAAAAGGTTTGTTCTTGGCATGAATTTTGAGAATTTCTTCGCGCCCTTTGAGATCGGGTTTATCCAAAACAACCTGGCGGTCAAAACGTCCCGGCCTTAACAGCGCAGGGTCTAAAATATCCGGTCTGTTGGTCGCGGCGATAATAATGATATTTGTATTCGGATCAAAACCGTCCATCTCAACAAGGAGCTGGTTCAAAGTTTGTTCTCTTTCGTCGTGCCCGCCACCCAAACCGGCCCCTCTGTGTCGGCCGACCGCATCAATTTCGTCCATAAAAATAATTGAAGGGGTTTGTTTCTTAGCTTCGTTAAAAATGGATCTGACTCGTGAAGCTCCCACTCCGACAAACATCTCGACAAAATCGGAACCGGAGATAGAAAAGAAAGGAACCCCCGCCTCACCGGCTATTGCTCGAGCCAGTAGAGTTTTACCGGTCCCCGGCGCCCCCATCAATAATAGCCCTTTGGGCATCTTGGCCCCCAAGGCCTGAAACTTGGCCGGGTTTTTTAAGAATTGAACGATCTCCTGCAGCTCTTCTTTGGCCTCATCAACCCCGGCCACATCGGCAAAAGTGACGTTAACTTTACCAACCTGCGGTTTAGCTTTTGATTTGCCAAAGGCGAGGGCCTGCTGGTTGGCCCCCTGAGCCTGACGAATCAAGAGGAACCAAAGGAGACCAAAGAAAGCGATCGGAATAAGTAATTGGATAGCCAGATTCCAGAACCAGTTGGCTTCAAC
>JBDRIF010000005.1:0-19483 GCA_043816125.1 bacterium | reverse complement strand
CCGGTAAACTGTGGATCCATAACAGCGCAGGTTTCTCGCAAAAGCGGACTTAATTCGCCAACATCTAATAAGCGCAACGTAATTTCTGTAGCTGTTAAACCAGGCTGACGGCCTTGAACGACAGTCGCAAACAATCTTCTGCCGATTAACCCATGCTCCTCCACCACTGCTTGCATTTTTTCGCGCGGAGTCGGTTCGACAACAACTGGTGCAGGAACACGACTAGAATCTACCTTCCCCGCCCGTTTTTCTCTATTAGCAAAAAACGACTCGAGACTTCTTGGCCCAGTCATCGGACCACTTAATAATTCCGGTAGCTGGGAGCCAAAAACAACTGACCCAAAAGCCAGAAAGTTTACTTTAACTACCCCATCATCAAAAGAAATTAAACCGCGAGTTAACTTGTGAATAAATGGCCCAAAAGCTGGACAGACAACAAGATCAATAGTGCGCGGTCCTCTGGCTTCATCTTTAATTTGTTGAAGCCCCTCTGTCAGCACCGCTTTGGTCGCTGTCTCACCCATCCCCAAAGCTGTCGGATACAATCTATTTGCCACAACCCAGTCAATTTTTCCTGTATGCCGAAATGTATGCAGTAAAACCATAACATATCTGGCATCTTCGATAGTTACTGGAGTTGGTTGAGCTGGCGCAGTAGACGGTCTCGGCGCTGTAAGTATATGGGCCTGCGCCCGAGGTGCTGGCCTAGAATAGACTCTCTGTGGACCACTATTATGGGAGGAATGTCCTCCGGACCAATATATTGCCATGTATCTCTATCAACCAGTTTTACAGAAAATTTCATTTAATCTGAAATTATTGAATAATTCATCGATAATAAATCATGACAAATACAGCAGCAACAACAAATAGCTCAGGGAGAATGACCGCAGCCGAAGCGCGGAAGAAATTAATCATTGATAAAGGGGCCAAGAGAAAGGACCTTTTAGTTTTTACTTTGCCACGACTTGAAGCAAGAGCCAGAACAGCTTTTTCTGCTATTGACCTAGTTGCGCTGGAGTCACTTAATCCAAGAGTTGCCATTGAACTAAAGGATTTATTGCCAGGAAAAACAGTTTATGACAGAAAAACAAAAGAACATTCTAAGGCCATTGTCCTTGTCGCCGACCCCCAAGCAGCCATTATTCTTAGAACTCTTACGCCAAAAGATCTCGCAGAGGTTGCGTCCATTAACGACTTGATGCAGGCCGCTCCCTGGAACAAAAAAGCCAATGGTGCTGCTAAGCCAGAAAATGATCAAAAACAAATGCGTGTTTTATTGATCGAAGGCCAAGGCGCTGTGTTTGTAACTTCAACACAAAACCGTGAGGCGCTATTGCGATTAGTTGATGTTAATATCGGCCGCGGACCTGGGGACCAAAGCAGTATTATTACCAATACAACCAGCCTGCCCAAACCTACTTCTGGCGGGGGCTATGTGTAAACATGGGCTCTCCCGCGATTAGAAATCTTTTCCCTGCCCTGCAAAAGAAACCAGCGCCTATTTTATTAAACAACGGGGCCACTACCCCGCCAATGCGGCCAGCTATTGAAGCGGCCAAAGCTGCCTTGCAAAGATTGACGGATCTAAGTGCTAAACCAAAAGAATTGGGTAAATTTGTGGCCGCGGAAATGGCTGCCTGCCGGCAATTCTTCTTAGAATTTGTCTCCAGCCAACCCGACCACCTAGAAGTCAATTTCTTTTATAACACAACTTACGCGCTGAACGAAGCCCTCCATCAAGTAGAGCTGAATGACGGCGATGTCATTATTGAAACTATTTACAGCCACAATTCCGCTCACAATCCGGTCCACAACAGAGTAGAAGCAGAACGGGCTAAAGGCAAATATATTAAACTGATCACTATTCGCTTGGAAGATAATGATTTTGGAACAAGACTTGATCAAGCAGCTCTAAAACAAGCTATTGCTGATGCCGGTCCAGCTTTAAAATTGGTGGTCTTAACTCACGCCTCCAACCTAACAGGGCATATCACCTCAATCCATGAAGCAGCCAGAGCCGCCCATACAGCTAATCCTGACGCTCTAGTTTTAGTTGACGCAGCCCAAACCTTTGCCCGCTTGCCTATCGACATGAAAGGACCGGATGACCTGGAACGTATTGATATTCTGGTTGCCCCATCACATAAATCTTATGCAATTTCCGGCAGTGCTGTTTTGATTTCTCCTGTCGGGTTTACTTCACAAGCCGAACCATTATTAATAGGCGAAGATGCGCAGAGCTTGGTCAGCGCAGCCTCTTTTCAAGCGGCCATGACCGAACTGCAGACACTAGGGCTTCAAAGAGAAGAAATTTGGCAGCATGAACTCGCCCTAAAGAGACATTTTTACGAGCTGACAGGTCAGACTGGACTTTCTAGTTCCGCCGGACTTTTTGAACAGAATAAAGATTTCCGTTTTACCGACACATTAGGCACTATCCTACTCGTGGAAACAGAACGTATCAGCGCCAAAAGATCACCAATCATGGCAATGGAAAGAACCCTACTTCAGCAAGGTATTGAGTGCCGGGTGGGGGCCTCATGTGCTGATGAGTTAGCGTTAGCCTTAGCGAATATAAGAGAGGAAAAGAGTATAAGAACAGCCCTCATTGACATTCGAGACAGGGGTCGGTCTTTTTGTTATCCCGGCTTTTCATTACTAAGGCTCTCCCCCGGCATTTTTACAACTCCAGAGGAGATTGAACAAACCCAGACGATCGTTCGCTCTGTAAAATATTATTACACTAATAATACTCCTCCAAGCATTCTGCCTGTCAGCCCGCAGGGTCCTATGTTATCCGTGCTCGGATTTGAGACAAACTCAAAAAGAGAAATAGTCGCTGCGCTGGCAAAAGAAACCGAGGAGCTGCAAATAAAAAACCTTGAGCCCGGCGAACAAGGTGAAAAGAGCGATATTGGCAATTGGCTAAGAACGCTGTGTCAAAGACATGGAATCAGTCTAACTGTCCAGGATATTACAAATTTCATGGCAGCAGCAGAAAAAAGCAGCGGATTAGAATGGAGGTGGGGCAACAAGCTTCATAAGAATACATTAGCTTCGATCTATTTGTTCAGCCGCTTAATTGACGAGCAATGCATTAAGCTGAAACCAAATGCTCAATTGGTTGATATCCAACAGCAACTCCTTTCATTATTAAGTTCTTGCCTACACAATTCTGAATTATATTTTTCTAATTTGGACTTTGCTCACTTTGCTAATGAGGTTGGCCTTGTCGATCCTATCTACGACAAAGAAACAGCCAACACACCAACCGCTGTCTTAGAAGTTATGGCCGAGCATTATGGCTCCCTAGGCCGCGGCGGCGGACCGCAGCAGCAAAATGCCGCTTTGTTAATGGACCGGAGCAGACAAGCAGTTATTAATGCTGTTTCTTCAGGTCAGGGCCGTGAATTATTTGCCGATTTTACAGCTCATTTGCCGGCTGCTATCCGCTTGTTAACAAATAGTGTCGGTTTGTTTCAGGGGGATACAGTGATTTCCTTTGGTTTCCCTTATCCTGTAGTTTGCAAAAGCGAGGCCTCGGAAATAAGTTTGCCTCTCCCAGCCGACCCAGGTCAAGTCCGGACTAGTCATCTCCTGGCCGAGGCAGGCAATATATATTCCCTGCTTAAAGCGGTTGCCGTTAATCTGCCACCAGACTGCCCTGAACCAAATGAATATTTACAAGCACTTGCAGGAGCAATACATGGCCCGGCAAATTTTATCAAACTGATTGTCGCCATTAATAACATGTCTGCCCAACAAGTCAGAATGGGCTTTTTAGATCGACTTAATAGAATAGACATGCTGGCCTTTGACGGCCCCAGCATCGGTTTGCCGATCGGGATCGCTGCTTATGTGGCGGACTACTCAGTTTTAAGCGGGGCCGCGCAATTAGTTTCTGGCGGCGGTACAATTGATTTGGTTTCTTGCCAGCTCACCCCAGAAATTAACCTTTCACACAACCCCGGCCGTCTAAGAGCTGGCACCCCGGATTTAATGGGCGCAGTTATGCTGGCCAATGCCCTTCAGCGAGCTCGCCAGACCTGATATAATTAATCCATGCCGATCCAAATCCTCTCCGAAGATCTCGTTAATAAAATCGCCGCCGGCGAAGTAGTAGAACGCCCCGCTTCAGTTGTTAAGGAACTGGTTGAAAATGCAATAGATGCCGAAGCGACTCAGATTAAGATTGAAATTCAGCAGGCCGGCAGTAAATTAATCAGAGTTTCCGACAACGGCAAAGGGATGACCGAAGAAGAAATTAAATTGGCAGTTCAAAGACACGCCACATCAAAGATCACCTCGCTCGACGATTTATTTAACATTCAATCGCTCGGCTTCCGCGGTGAAGCCCTCCCCTCAATTGCCAGTGTTTCCAGATTTTTATTAGAAAGAAATCCATCCGGCAAAGGGGTCACCGCCACGGTTAAGGATTTATTCCACAACACTCCAGCTCGTAAAAAATTCATGAAATCACCGGGTACAGAAATGGGGCATCTCGGCGATGTCATCTCCAAATATGCGATGGCCTATCCGGCGATCGCTTTTGAACTGGTCAGCGATGGCAAACCGATGCTCACTTCGCCGGGAACCGGCCAACTCAAAGATGCCGTGATGGCAGTTTACGGTCTCGATCTGGTCAAAGGACTAATCGAAGTCGATTCAGATAATGTTAAGGGATTAGTCAGTCTCCCAACCCTCTCTAGAATTGATCGAAGCTATATAACTTTTTATGTTAATGGACGATATGTGAAGGACTTTTTGTTGAACCGAGCGTTGCAGGAAGCGTATCGGACTCTTATCCCGGGAAATCGTTTTCCGGTGGGGATCATCTTTGTATCCGTGAATCCCAAACAAGTTGATGTTAATGTCCATCCGACCAAAAAGGAAGTTAAGTTCGTTAAAACTAATGAAGTGATGGCGCGGGTGACGGAGGCCGTTAGAAATAGCTTAGCAAACGTGACTGATATTAGAAGTGTGGTAAATGGTGTGGATGTGAGTGCGGAAGTTCGAGGTGGGACGTGGGGACAAGAATTTTCAGCCCCGCATCAAACATCACACTTCCAAACCCACATCCTAACCCCCACCCCACTTCATTTTCCCCAAGATCTCGAAATCCAAATCGACAGCGTCCAACCCCTCTTCCCCATCTACCAGCACAAGAGTACATATATAGTAGCAACCGATGGGGAAGATTTAGTGTTGATTGATCAACATGCTGCGCAAGAAAGAATAATCTACGACCGGTTAAGTACAAAAAGAACAGAAAATTGCGAACAACTTTTGCTAACGCCAGAAACGGTTGAATTAGGACCAAAAGAATTTGCCGCGCTCAAAGACCAATTGGGATATCTCAAAGAGATCGGTTTCGACGTTGAAGAGTTCGGGGGTAAGTCCTTGCTTGTCCGTTCTTTGCCTGCCGGGGTCGAAACTTCGGCCAAAAACCTGCTAACCGACCTGGCCTCCGACCTGCAAGGAGCCGGCAAAACCATTCAATTAGAGGTAAAGCAGGAAACAATCCGCAAATCGATCGCCTGTAAAGCCGCAATTAAATCAGGGGATAAGCTTTCTCAGCAAGAAATGAACGAACTAATTAAAAACCTGTTCGCCACCGAAAATCCGCTAACCTGCCCCCACGGGAGGCCCGTTATGTTCAGGATAACTGAAGAAGAAATAAAAAAACGAGTCGCCAGGCAATAATTATTTAACTAACCAACGCTGCAATTCATTCTTAGGTAAAAATTCCGGCCGCCAGCCAGTTACTTTTTCTACCATGTTCCCTAAAATCCGACCGGCATTAAATAATCGCCCCATAACATCCCAACCTCTGGTAAATAGTGTTCCGTCAAATTTGATCCAGAGGTTATTCGGCTGGGTGATCATGCCGCAATTAACTCCACGGCGTAAAACATTGATAATGGCCTCAACTTTTTCCCCCATACTGCCGGCAGGAAAATACCCCTCTCGCAGGGCCTGCAAAGCGCTCCCAACCATATAATAGTCAAACTCCATAGCTTGCGGAGTTCCATAATTGTGCACCACTCTTCTGACTCCGGTAGATATTATCAACTCCCTGGCTTTAATATTGATTGCCAATAAAGCAGACGCCAGATCTTTATCAATAACAGCCTCAACTGGCTTGAGTGAGCCATCAGTTTGTTTAACCATCGGCACCCCACCTCCGCCGCAAGCAATCACAATATTTCCTTTCTCTGTTTCCATAACAATTTGCTCTAGATGCTCGCGTCTAATTTCTACAGGCTTGGGGGAAGCAACCACCCGGCGAAAAGGCCTGGCGGAATCTTTTGCCCCGATAATCTTTTTGACATACCAGCCATCTTGGCCTTTATTTGGTAAAAAGTAGAGTCCCGGACCTCTTTCTTCAATTGAACCAATAGCTTCTAATTCTTCCCAGGAATAAAAATCACCAATTGGTTTGGTCGGACTGGCAAAAGCCGGGTCATCAGCTGACACAATAACTTCTGTTGGGACAATTATAACCTGAACATCTTTTTTGCCCCTAGCCGCTAATTTAGCCGTGAGTTTAGCCTTAAGAGCCTCACCAACACACTCGTTTAAATCTTCAACACTTAACCCTGTCCCCTCTTGGGTCATGCGCACGCATTCGTTGAGAGTTTTTTCCGGATGTCTGGCCAATAAACGGCCGACTTGCGGCCCATTGCCATGGGTTAAGACAACATCCATAAAATAAAGGATCTCATCGGCTGTCGGCTCCAAGAGTTCTCCCGCGGAATTACCGCCAACTGCCGCCACCGAGGTCTGATGGTGCCGAAAACCGATAATCTCTTTTAAAGAGACATCCTTGCGACGTAAAAGACGCAGTCCGTGATACCAGATGTTGGCACCCAGTCCATAAGCATTTGCCTGACGATTAAAATATACTGCCATCTCATCTATTTCTCGTTATTAAGAGAAAATAATTTCACTATTTCCTTATTATTTGGCTGCAAATTTGACAAAAACAGCCCCCCTCTGTTACCATGACTATTCCGTATGTCAAAAAAGAAGAATCTAGTTATCGTCGAATCACCGGCTAAGGCCAGGACTTTAAAAAAGTTTCTGGGGTCCAACTTTGAAATAACCGCCTGTAGTGGCCACATCCGCGACCTCCCCCCCAAATCCCTTGGGGTTAAAATCGCCAAAGACTTTACCCCCACATACAAGATCATCAAAGGGAAAGAGAAAGTTGTTGATATGCTAAAAGCCCTAGCCAAGAAAGCTGGCACCATCTTTCTCGCCCCTGATCCTGACAGAGAAGGGGAAGCGATCGCCTGGCATCTAAAATACTTGCTAACCCAAGACAAAAAGACCCGCCTGCCGGAAGGCAAGATTAAACGGATTGAATTTCACGAAATCACCAAGAACGCTGTCGTCCACGCCGTAGAGAACCCTCGTGAAATTGACATGCATCGGGTTAACGCTCAACAGACCAGGCGGATCCTTGATCGAATCGTCGGCTTCAAGATCAGCCCCATCCTCTGGAAGAAAGTTAGAAAAGGATTATCGGCCGGCCGGGTCCAATCGGTCGCTGTCCGCTTAATCTGTGAACGAGAAGCTAAAATAACGGCCTTTAAAGCTGAGGAATATTGGGATGTCTTGGCTCAGCTAAAGACAGATAATCAGGAAGAGTTTTCGGCCAAGTTGATCGCCAAAGACAACAAGCCGCTTGGTGTCCGCCCTCAGGAAAAAGGAAAAGTGATCGGCTCGCAAAAAGAGGCCGACAAGATTCTCCAAGAGTTGGATAGTGCCACTTACACCATCTCGGATATCAAACGAAGAGAACAAAAAAGGAATCCCTCCCCCCCATTTATTACCAGCACCCTCCAGCAGGAGGCAGCCCGCAAGCTCGGTTACTCAGCCAAACGGACAATGGTGATTGCGCAAAAACTTTATGAAGGGATTGATATTCAGGGTGAGGGGCGAGTCGGTCTGATCACCTATATGAGAACCGACTCGGTCAGAATTGCCGATGTTGCCTTAGAAGCTGTTCGCAAATATATCGGCGATGTCTTTGGCAAAGAATTTTTGCCGGCTGCAGCCAACGTTTATAAAAAGAAAAAACAAGCTCAGGACGCTCACGAAGCTATTCGCCCGACACATGTTAATTTTCATCCCGAAAAAGTCAAAGAGAGCCTTAAGCCGGATGAATTAAAACTATATGAACTAATCTGGAAACGCTTTATCGCCTGCCAGATGAATCCGGCAATTTTTGACCAAACCTCAATAGATATTGCCGCCAATAACTACACTTTCCGAGCAACCGGCTCGGTGTTGAAATTTGAAGGATTTATCAAGGTCTATCTAGAAGGGGAAGACGACGACGAAGAGCCGAAGGAATTGGCCGGAACATTACCGCAATTAAGTAAAACAGACAAATTAACACTGGGAACATTGAAGCCCGAGCAGCATTTCACCCAACCACCTCCCCGATTCAATGATGCCTCATTGGTAAAAGAGCTAGAAAAACAAGGGATCGGTCGACCATCTACCTATGCTCCGATTCTTTCAACAATTATTGATCGCGGTTATGTGGAAAAAGAAGGAAAAGCATTAAAGCCGACCGAGATTGGCGTAGTCGTCAACGGTTTGCTGGTCAAACACTTCCCCACAGTTCTCGATCCCAAATTTACCGCCCAAATGGAAGATGCATTAGACGATATTGTAGCCAACAAAATAAAGTGGACCACCGCTCTGCAGAAGTTTTACGAACCATTCGCCCTAGCCTTGGCTGCTGCTGATAAGAACATGGAAAAAGTAAAAAAAGAGACCAAGACCGACGAGATCTGCCCCGAATGCGGTCAGCCAATAGTTATCCGCCAGGGCCGCTTCGGCGATTTTATGGCCTGTTCCTCCTACCCAAAATGCAAATACACCAAGGACATCGAAACAGAAGAGAGCAAGGCGGCAGCCAAAGAAGTTTGTGAAAAATGCGGCAAGCCGATGACCCTAAAACACAGCCGCTTTGGCAGTTTTATGGCCTGCACCGGTTACCCGGAATGCAGAAACATAAAATCGATCCTTAAAGATATCGGGGTCAAATGCCCCAAATGCGGCGGCGAACTGGTTGAGCGCCGGACAAAAAAACGGAGGGTCTTCTACGGTTGCGGCAATTATCCAAAATGTGATTTTGCCACCTGGGTTCGGCCAAAAGACCAGGCCACCGTCGATGAAGAGTTCAAAATAAAGGAGGCTAAAAAGGATGATTAAAGATTTTTTCACCCGCAACTTCAGCATCAAGCTATTAGCCCTAATCCTGGCAGTTATTTTATGGACGATCGCTCGTTTTTGGGTAGTTAAGTAGTCGGATGAGAGTTATCACCAGTATCAAAGAGATGCACGCTTACAGCGTCAGCATGAAAATCCGGAGCAAAACGATCGCCTTTGTTCCGACTATGGGTTTTCTCCACGAGGGGCACCTCTCCTTAGTCGAAGCGGCCCGAGAGAGGGCCGATCTGGTTGTCGTCAGTATCTTTGTCAATCCAACTCAATTTGGCCCCAAAGAAGACTTAAGTAAATATCCGCGCGACATCGCCAACGACAAAAAACAGCTGAAGAATTTTGATGTCGATATCCTTTTTCTGCCATCAGCTGCCGACCTTTATCCCGACGAGTACAAGAGCTATGTCGAAGTCGAGGAGCTCTCCAAACGATTATGCGGCCAGGCCCGCCCGCAACATTTTCGCGGTGTGGCAACTATTGTCACCAAACTATTTAACATTGTCCTCCCCGACTATGCAATTTTCGGCGAAAAAGATTATCAACAATTGATCATCATCAAACGCTTGGTCAAAGACTTGAATCTGCCGGTCCATATCGTCGGCCTCCCGATCGTCAGAGAGTTTGACGGCCTGGCGATGAGCTCCCGAAATAAATATCTGACCCCCAAAGAGAGAGAACATGCCACCGTCTTATACAAAGCTTTGCAGTTAGCAAAAAAAGAGATCGAAAACGGGGAAAAGAATTGCCACAAGATTTTGCTACGCGTCCGGTCTTTAGTCGGGAGTGTCCCCAGCATGCATCTTGATTACGCCTCAATTGTTGACCCTATTACGCTGGTTCAAATACCAAAGATAAACGGAAAAGTGTTAATCGCCTTAGCCGCTCACTTAGGGAAGGCTCGTTTGATCGATAATGTTCTGGCCGCTCCAAAATAATATGCGACGGCGAGGTTTTACAATCATCGAAATACTGATTGTTCTCTCGATCATCGCGGTTCTCGTTATCTCTGCAACCCCTCTCTTGACCCGCTTCAACAACCAATTGACTCTAAACGCGGCGGCAAAAACAATCGCCTCCGAGCTCCGCCTGCTGCAAACCAAAGCCAAGACCACACATTCAACAATGACCTTAAATCTTAATAATCTAAAAATTCCGGCCAAGATAAAAATCTCCGGTAAAACAGAAGTCTCTTTCGTCTCTTCAGGCGCTCCCCTCCCGGGGAGTTCGGGCACAATTACTTTAACAAACCGCAACGGGCAAACAAAGAAGATTGTCATTGCCTCCTCCGGGAGGGTGAGAGTTGAATAGAAAAGGTTTTACTCTGGTTGAATTATTGGTGGCGATGTCGATCTTTCTTTTAGTCGCCGCCTCTTTTTCGGCACTTCTAAAAGCAAGTCACCGGTCTGCGCAAAAAGCCGAAGCCCTTTTACAAACAACTTATCAGCTTCAAGCAAAGATGGAAGAATTGAGGCTGGAGGAGTTTGCCAATCTAGCCGATGCCACCCCGGTTCAACCGGGACTGGTTAAAGTCCGGGCCTCTTTAGCTGGCATAACACTGGAAACTTATAGGAGTGCCTATTAATGAGGCGAAATGGATTTACTTTAGTCGAGTTGATCATCAGCTTGAGTATTTTTGCTTTACTCACCAGCTCCATCTTCCTTTTTCTCGGCACATCATTAAGATACTGGCACAAAATAGTAAATCAAACGGAGACAAGGCAAATCCATCAGGTTGTCTTAGATAAACTCTGCGAGGATATCCGGCGAGCTTCGGCTATTCTCCCCTCGTCCCATGCCAAAGAACTTCATTTACAGGTCGGCGCAGACAAAATAAGCTATTCGTTGATCAATAAAAAAGTCCGTCATCTCAAAAATGCTTATACCAGTTATTTAACGGATGTTAATGAGGTGACCAGCTTAACCTTTGGCTATCCGCAGGCAAAGCTGGTGTTGATCAGAATTGGCAAATATGAAACAAAAGTGGCTTTGAGGAACTAACATGAACAAGAAAGGCTCAGCATTACTTATCGTAATTCTACTTATATCATTATTCCTTTCCCTCTCCGCCTTAACAGCTAAAATGGTTTTCAATAGTCAGTCGGCAGCTCATTTGCTGCTGCAAAAAGAGCAGGCCTTTTATCTGGCGGAGGCCGGCCTGGAGTTAGGCAAAGTTGAATTAGCCGAAAATCCAAACTGGTCGACAAAAGGGTTAGAAGTTGAGCTGGCAACCGGTAAATTCCGGGTGACCTGCGAACAAAACGCAAACATTGTTTATTCAACTGGCTTCGCCGGAAAAGCCGTGGTAATATTGAGATTCAATAGGGAGGAAAAAACATGGGACATTATCTAATGCTCGGTTTCTCTATTCTTTTAGCGGTGACAGGCCAATTGCTAATGAAAAAAGGGATGATGGTTTTTGGTCAGGTAGCCACCGACGAATTTTTCCAAAGGATTATTCCGATGCTCTTAAATCCTTATGTTTTTTCTGGAATTGCTTGCTTTGGTTTTAGCGCGATGACCTGGCTGGTCGTCTTATCAAAATTTGAACTTAGCTTTGTCTACCCACTGGTTAGTGTCGCCTATATCCTGGTCGCCATCGCTTCAATGGTCTTTTTCCAGGAAACTGTGCCGATGATCAGATGGCTGGGGATAGCGGTAATTGTTTTTGGGGTCTTTTTAATCTCGCGAAGCTGAAAGTCCCGAGCTAGTCGAGGGATTAATCTTTGTTGAAATACTTGGCAAAGTCTTCGGGCTTCATGTTGTTGACAAAGTCTTTGAATTTGGCCGTCTCTTCGGCATCTTTTTCGGCATTCACCAGCTTAGCCTGCACCATAACTTGTTCGGAAACAAAAATAGGAACGTGAGCCCTAACGGCTAAAGCAATCGCGTCAGAAGGTCGGGCATCAATAGTGATGGTTTTCTTTTCTTTCTCTTCCCCCTTCTCCACCTCAATAGCGGCAAAGAAGGTCCCTTCTTTTATTTCGGTTACAATAACTTTCTTAATTTCTCCACCAAGCTCTTTGATGAAAGTGGCTAAGAGATCGTGAGTCATCGGCCGGGGGGGTTTGACATTTTGCAGTTCCATCGCAATAGCGGCAGCTTCAAAAATGCCGATCCAAATGGGGAGATAATTTAGCTCTTCGGGATCACGCAACAAAACCAGCGGCGACAGATTCTTGGGGTCAAAGCCTAAACCGCCAACGGTTAATTCGATCATTAAGCTTTAATAGCCTCTATCAACTTGGAGAAGTCTTTGGCATGATTAGTAGCTAGGTCGGCTAAAGAGCGTCTATCGAGACCAATCTTCTTTTTCTTGACTGCGTCGATAAACCGGCTGTAGCTCATGCCGGCCTGCCTGACCGCCGCATTAATCCGGACGATCCAGACACCGCGCATCGCTGATTTTTTCTGCCTGCGTGCACGAGTCGCATGTTTGCCGGCTTTCCTAACCGCAATTTTAGAGCGAAAAGCCTGCGTCCTTAACCCACCGCGAAAGCCTTTGGCCTTTTTTCTAATTTTCTTTTTCTTGCGTCTCGAGACAAAACCTCTTTTTACTCTTATCATATTATTTTACACTCCCGGCAACATAGATTTGAATCTACCGACATCCGCTTTGTCGACCAAAACAGACCCGCGTAACGATCTCTTTTTCTTTTTGCTTCTGGATTCCAACATGTGTCTCATCCCGGCGTGTCGTCTCACAATTTTTCCTTTCTTAGTGATTCGAAATCTTTTCGCCGCCGCTCTTCTTGTTTTTTGTTTTGGCATTCTTTTTTCCTTCTTTACTTGGGCGATATTATCGCGTGCATATTTTTGCCGATCTTTTTGGGAGACTCTTCTGTCTTGCCGACATCCTGCAGGGCAAGCAAGAAACGATCCATGACTGCCCGGCCAACTTCCACATGGGAATTTTCCCGGCCACGAAAATAAAGTGAGGCTTTCACTTTATTTTTCTTTTCTAAAAACTCTCTTGCCCGAGTGACCCGCACATCAAAGTCATGCAGGGCAATTTTGCAGGAGAGTTTAACTTCCTTGAGCGCGCCACCCTTTTGCGATTTCCTGGTCTCTTTGTCCTTTTTGCTCGCTTCGTACTTCAACTTGCCGATATCGGCAATCCGACAGACAGGGGGAGTCGCGCCCGGTGATACCAATACCAAGTCAAAACCGCGTTCCTTGGCTAATTTTATCGCTTGCTGAGTCGGAACAACTCCGAGCTGTTCACCCGCTTCATCAATTAATCTAACTTCAGGTCCGCGGATCCGGTCATTGGTAATAAAGTATCTAATGCGTTCTCATCCTCTGACTGTAATTATACTAAACTTTGGCTTTGGTGTCTATCTTTTGCCTTAATTGAGAGGTGATTTCAGGGAGAGAAAAAGCCCCCAGGTCCCCTTGCAGGCGTTCACGCACCGCCACTTTCCCCGCTGCCTGCTCTTTATCTCCAAGCACAAACATATAAGGGACCTTTTGCATTTGGGCCTGACGGATCTTGGCGCCGATCTTTTCATTTTTAGCGTTCACTTCTACCCGCAAGCCTTTGATCTTTAGTTCAGTGGCAACTTTTTGGGCATATTCCAGATTACTGTCGGTAATCGGCAAAATGGCCACCTGCACCGGCGCCAGCCAGAGCGGGAACGCCCCGGCATAATTCTCGATCAACGCCCCCATGAATCTTTCGATACTGCCGAGAATGGCCCGGTGAACCATAACGGGAACCTGCTTGGTCCCATCGTCGGCGGTGTAAGCTAATTTAAATCTTTCGGGGAGATTAAAGTCGACCTGAACTGTCGGCCCCTGCCAGACCCGGCCTAAAGCATCCTTTAGTTTTATATCTATTTTTGGCCCGTAAAAAACTCCGGCGCCAGGGTCGATTTCAAAAGGGATCTGGCGGTCTTGCAACGCTTTTTCCAAAACCGAAGTCGCGTGGTCCCACTTATCCTCGGTTCCTGCGAACTTTTCTGGCCGGGTAGAGAGGTTCACTTCGTATTCAAAGCCAAAAACGGTCATCACATAATGAACGAATTCCAAAACATCAAGAATCTCCGCTTCCAGCTGGTCAGGCCGGCAAAAGATGTGAGCATCGTCCTGGGTAAAACCGCGGACGCGCAACATCCCGTGCAAAACACCGGATTTTTCATAACGATAAACTGTCCCTAATTCGAAATACCTGACCGGCAGCTCACGATAGCTATGTAGTTTTCGTTTGTAGATCAGGATATGGCCCGGGCAATTCATCGGCTTCACGACATAATCCTGCTCATCGATCTGCATGAAATACATGTTCTCTTTATAGTAGTCAGTGTGGCCGGACGTATTCCAGAGATCGACCTTGGCCAGGTGCGGGATGTTAACTAATTCATAGCCCCGCTTAACATTCTCGTCTTTCAGAAAAGTCTCAATAATATTCCTGATGATCGCCCCTTTTGGGTGATAGTAAATAAAACCAGCTCCGGCTTCTTCGTGCATCGAAAAAAGGTCCAATTCTTTGCCGAGTTTCCGATGGTCCCTCTTCTTGGCCTCTTCCAAATTATTGAGATGTTTTTCTAAGTCTTCTTTTGAGTCCCAAGCTGTCCCGTAAATTCTCTGCATCATCGGATTCCCTTCGATCCCATGCCAGTAGGCGCCGGCGATTGAAAGGAGCTTAAAGGCTTTTAAGCCTTTAGTGTAACTAATGTGCGGCCCGCGGCAAAGGTCGATAAAATCGCCATTCTTGTATAATGAAACCGTTTCCGCTTCCAAATCGTTCAGAATTTCGACTTTGAATGTTTCGCCTTTGTCTTCCATCAGCTTAATCGCGTCAGCCTTGGACATTTCAATCCGCTCAAATTTCTGGTTGGCTTTGACAATTTCCTTCATCTTTTTTTCAATTTTGGGGAGATCTTCCGGAGTTAATTGCTCCTGCATATCAAAATCGTAATAAAAACCATTTTCGATCGAAGGGCCAATCCCTAATTTGGCCCCAGGATAGAGATCCTTAACGGCCTGAGCCATAATGTGGGAAGCAGAGTGTCTAATAGTCTCTAAATCAGGTTTTTGCGACATGAGACAAGTATAACATAATCATCAATAAACTGAAATTTCCGCATAAATCAACAGAAGATTAATCAGCTATGTCAGCTATATTTTCTTTAAGACAGCAAGGCAGCCGCTCAGCACAACTGGCCAACCGCTTATGGTGCTCAGCCAGACTGATGCTGGCGGGAGAAAGAGCCAATAGAGTGCGGCTGGCCGCGGAAATACTAGAGAGTGCTCCGGAGCATCGCTTGACCGGATCGGAATTTACCTCTGTTTATCAGACACTGGGTTCCCTATACATCCAAAACTCGCTTTTTGAAACTGCCCGACAGTCGCCTGATTTTGACAATCGGGATCTGGCTATGTTTCGCCTGGCCTTTGAACAAGTTGCTCAGATTGATATTCCGCATCTCAACCCGCTGGTTACACACTACCTGGAAACTATTGGCCGCGATTGCAGTCAAGAAAATAGGCCGGTGCAAAGCCAGGAAGAAAAAGATTTTTTTGCCTTTTGCCGCCAGACCAAAAATCAAAAACAGATTGGCCGCCGCAGGAACGAGCTTGTCCTCTCCTGGCTAACCGCCCAAGCACCGGCTCCGGCCGGAACCTTTTATTACCCGACCGGCACAAACAGTCTGCACCCGCCTCTCCTGTTCAAGCAGTATGAATACAATCATTCCGTCAGCTTAACCGGCCTTTATCCGGTTGAGGGCGAAAGAGGATACTCGCTAAGATTCAGAGATAAACAAGGGGACCGTCTGGTCTATGTATATAACGAAGCCGGCACCGAATTTCTAGGCAAACAGCGCTTACGGCTACTATCAGACGGGAGGATAACCGCCGAGCCGCTAACCCTGTCCACAACACAGTTAAACCTGGCGTTGAACCGGCTAGTTGTCTCGTGGCTGGGAAATGAAGTAAAAGATTTTGCTTTGTTTTTTCTCTATCCAATAGACAGCACTCATGCAATTAGCCTGCTAAACACGCCCAACCGGTGCAATCTAACCAGCGTTCCATTTTCTGAATGGGCCATCATCCGGTTTATTGACCGAAACGACAATAAAGTGGCACAGGTGTTTTCCCCGGAAGATTTATCCAAGCCGGTTGCCGAGTATTTAATTTTCAATGACTCCGGGGGTCTTTTCCGTTCAAAAAGAATTACCTTAACAAGGCACCAGAGATCTCTTGAGCGAAATCAGCTGGCCCTAGCCTGGATGCAAAACAAAGAACCGGCGCCTCAACAGCCTCTCGTCTATCAAGTAACAGAACAAGGAACGTTTGTTTTAACGAGCAGCGGCGGCAAGCAGCTGAGTATAACCGGAGTTAAGGAGTATTTTTTGGCAGTTCCTTTTAGTGAAACTGAAATTAATGGCTATGCAACCTGGTTCACAGAACCTCCGGGACGGCCGGGACAATATTATTTTAACGCAGGCACTGACCGCGCCAGGATTGCCAAGGCAAAAGATAAAACATTACAAGCTCTCTGGCAAAAAGCCAGCGCAATCCAGGTCCAATTAATTGACGAGCCCGGAGAGCAACAAATAGAAATCTCCCAGCTAGCCGGCGGATTGCCCTCGCGCAGGTTTAAAATTGAATTATTGGCTGACGGCACAGGCAAAGCAACGGCTATTGATGAAAGTTATCAACAAACCCTGCAAAAACGCCTGCGCCTAATCCGACAGTATTATTTGGAAGCAGGGCCCGTACCGACCGGCGAAATTGAATTGCCGGTGAGAAGAAACGGTTCCGTAGATATTTTAACCAATACTCCCCGAGTGACCCTGCAAGCTCTCGCCAAATGCAATAAGTTCCCAGTCCGAAAATTAGCCGACTTCAAACGAAAATACGGCCGGATGTTTACCGTCAAAGGCGATCTGGCCTGGTTCCGCATTGCTGTTGGGCCGAAAGAAATTGCCGAAACAAAAGATCAAAAACTGATTGCCCTCTGGAAAAAAAGCCATCGGGCGCTGTTATTATTCAGGGAAGAGAAAAAAGGCAAAAGAAAGAAAAGCCTTGTAAAAATACAACATGCTGAAACCCGGGAAGAAATCGCGGAATTTGAAATAGTTAAACAGCCGGATGGATCATTAACCCCGGTTAGGCGGCAAACTTCATGGATGAAAGCTGTTCAGGAAAGCGCCGCGCAATTTACTGACTGGCTAATAAACAATGGGCACGCGCCTAAAGGAGACCATCCTCGGGTTACTAATCGAGGAGAAGTAACAGTGCTTCGCGGTCAGGGACATAGGCTTGTTCTGCCAATTGGAGTAGCAACATTGCCAAAAACAGAGCTAACTATCTCAGCCGCAGAAAGACAGGGAGAACAACTGCTCTATGCCAGGCACGCAGCAGGAGAAGCAGTTATCGAACGAGAATTCAGGATAATAAAAACAGCTCCCGATTTGGAGGTAGAGGAAACACCAGCTTCTCTCGCCAGAGTTGCGGCTCTTCCCGCAGACCTGCGGGACCAATTTACCAGGGCAATCAAAAAGCCAAGGCCGGTAGAGAAGCCTGGCCCAGAGATCACTCGCCAGATAATCGCATTCTTAAAAAAGTTGAGAGCCCCGTCTCCAAACGGATTTGACCTGAGATATGATCAGATTGAGGAAAAGACGGGCATCTCCGGAAATTTATTAAGCGCGATCTATAATGAGGAAAGACCAGGCACTACAAAAGTTTTGGCAGCATTAAAAAGGGCGTTTGCGCGGGTAAGAAAATGACAGTCATCCGCGGATATAGTCCGAAGAATTATCCTGGGCCGGCAGAAAGAAAACAATTGTATCTCGTCACCTACGCCAATCTGAGCTGGAAGCCTTTTCCTGTAATGGATTTATAGCCGCGCAGCCTGATCCGCCGCCAAAATATCTTCCAGCGTCGGATTCTCGATATTCTGATGAGCATCTATTTTTTGCTTAATTATTATCGGAATATCCGCAAAAGAAATTTTGCCCCTTAAGAATTGCAGTACAGCTTCTTCATTCGCCGCATTCAAAACAGCCGGCAAGGTTCCGCCTTTTTTGCCAGCATCATAAGCATATTGCAAACAGGCGAACTTTTGTTTGTCAGGCGGTTGAAAAGTTAATTGAGATAATTTGGCAAAGCTCATTTTATTCCAATGGTTAGCAGAACGTTTATTCTCTAATAATGCATATTGGATTGGAATCCGCATATCAGGGGCGCCGAGTTGCGCCTTAACCGAACCGTCGTTAAATTCAACAAAAGAATGAACGGTGCTTTGAGGATGGACAATAACTTCGATCTTTTCATACGGCAAACCAAACAGATGATGAGCTTCAATTACTTCCAACCCTTTATTCATCAGAGTCGCGGAATCAATTGTGATCTTCGGCCCCATCTTCCACGTTGGATGAGCCAAGGCATCTTTGGCCGTTAGAGTTGGAAATTTTTCAACCGGCGTTTTCAAAAACGGCCCGCCTGAAGCGGTGATAACTAATTTGGCGATCGTTTTTGGGTCTTCTCCGGCTAGACATTGAGCAATCGCGCTGTGTTCCGAATCGATCGGGAAGATTTTGACACCGGCCGCTTTGACCTCAGCCATAAAGATATCGCCGGCCGCGACCAGAACTTCTTTCGTTGCAAGGGCGATATCCTTCTTTGCCTTTACAGCTTCAATAGCCGGAACTAAACACAAAGAGCCAGGGACAGCAACCACAACCATCTTCGCCGCCGGCTCGGTCGCCACTTTTAGCAGCCCCTCATTCCCGACAAAGATCGCAACTTTTATAGCTCCAAGTTTGGCTTCAACTTTCTGTTTGACTTCTTCGGTGGCAACAGAAAGGGTCCGCGGTTGGAATTTCTTAACCTGTTCAACAATTAAGTCGACTTCGTCTTTAGCCGCTAAGGCAACGACTGAAAAGAGCGAGGGAAAAATTGAGACAACCTCTAGAGTTTGTTTGCCAATCGAACCGGTGGAGCCGAGAATACTTAAGCCTTTTTTCATGAGGCCATTATACTATATATTTGGCAGATGTTAAGCGCCGGATATCTGAACTAACAAAGCGTCAAAAGCCTCGCGTCTGTTTGACGGCAGTGTCCGACTTTCGATCGCTACTAAAGCCGCTTTATCCTCCACCGTCAGCAGAACAAAAGAAGCCTCCCTTTGTTTGGGACTTGCGTTTAATAACACTGATAATTTCTGCCGAATATTTAGGACGCTAAAAAGTAACCCCTGAACCTCCGGCGTCAGCCGATAAAATCGCTG
>JBDRIF010000004.1:0-2657 GCA_043816125.1 bacterium | reverse complement strand
GCCCCCTGGCTCCCCCCCATGACCAAAACTACTTTTTCGTCCAAGGTCACTTGTAGTTCGGCTCTAGCTGCTTCCCGCCCCACCTCTTTAATCTCCTGACGAACCGGATTGCCGGCAACTTCACCATACAGATATTGCAGTGTTTGTTGAAAATTAAGATATACTTTTTTTGCGAACCGACTCAGCAGACGATTTACTGCCCCGGGAAAAACATTTTGTTCCAGCAAGACAATCGGAATCCTCAATAATCTGGCGGCCAACACTACCGGCCAGCTGACATATCCGCCGGTGGCCACCACCCATTTTGGCGAGACTCTTTTCAAAATATACAAGGACTGAAAAAAACCGATCAGGCAGAGAAAAGGAGCGCTAATTGATTTATAGGATAAAGTTCTCATTAATGCTCTGGCCTTAATTAAGACCAACTTAAAACCGGCCTGCGCAACCAACTCTCTTTCTAATCCATCGCGACTACCAAGAAAAACGATTTCGGCGGCTGTCTCCCGTCTCCTGATCTCCTGGGCCAGAGCAATCCCCGGATAGATATGACCACCGGTCCCGCCGGCAGCAATTACTATCTTCATTTGGCGACCACCTTTTTCGGTTGGCCGGAAATATTAAATATTATCCCGACAGCAAAGAGACTAATGATTGTGGCACTCCCGCCATAACTGATAAAGGGGAGTGGGATCCCGGTTGTCGGTAATAGACCAACCACCACCATGATATTAATTATCGCCTGGAAACCCAACCATGTAATTAGCCCGGTAGTAAGAAGAGAATGAAATTCGTCTTTGGTTGTCATCGCAATGCGCAGCCCCCGACCGATAAAAACAATGAACAGAATAATGACGACCAGCCCACCGATAAAACCTAATTCCTCACAGAGGATCGCAAAGATAAAATCGGTAAACTGTTGCGGCAGGTAGAAGAATTTTTGCCGTGAAGCCCCCAAGCCGAGACCGGTTAAACCTCCCGATCCGACAGCGAGCAGTGATTGAATAATATGAAAACCGATCCCTTGAGGATCGGACCACGGATCCACAAAAGCGAGCAGTCTTTTGAGTCGATAAGTACTTTTCAAAGCGAGAGTAAGAACGGTCACTATTCCAAACCCACCGATTAACGCCAGCTGGCCCATCTCCGCACCAGCTACAAAAAACATAACCATCGCCGTAGAAGCAATCGCGATTGCAGTTCCCAAATCAGGTTGCACAATAATTATGACTGACACCAATCCGACCAATGTCAACAAGGGGAGGAGGCCAGAGACAAAGTTTTTGATCCCTGTTTTTATTCGGCTAAGCTGCGAGGCCAACAACAAAACCATAGTAAACTTCATTAATTCGGAAGGTTGCAAAGTAAAGATTCCCAGGTCGATCCAACGGGCCGCCCCACTAAGCCTTCTCCCGACTCCGGGAATAAAGACGATCAACAGCAAGATGACCGAAATCACAAAAATAAGAGTCGACCACTTTTTTAACAACTGTAAATCAAGCCTTACCCCGCAATAGAGAGCGGAGAAACCTAAGAGAAGATAAAGAATATGACGTTTAAGAAAATAATAACTGTCACCGAGTTTTAAGGCCATTGTCGGGCTGGCAGAAAAGACCATAATCAAGCCTATTCCGGTCAGGGCCAGAACAGCAAAGAGAAAGATATAATCGGGGAGATTTTTTTTCATAATCCTTGAACCACCTCTTTAAACACCCTCCCCCGCTCTTCATAATTATTAAACATATCAAAGCTGGCACAGGCCGGAGACAAAAGGACCAACTCATCTTTACCGGCCAGGGAATATGATTTTTTTACCGCCTCCGGCAGAGAGGTGGCCCGATGGATCGAATTAAAGTTGACCAGACGGAGAGCCTGTTCAAACCGATCGGCCGCCTCACCAATCAGCACAACTTCTTTAACTGTTTGTTTAACCTTATTAGACAAATCGGCAAGATCGGTCCCTTTGTCGGAGCCGCCAAGGATCAAGATTGTCCCCCGGCCTTTATAAGTATCCAAAGCAACCATCGTCGAATCGGGATTGGTCGCTTTGGAATCGTTGCGAAATTCTACCCCGTTTTTAGTCGCGACATATTCGATCCGGTGTTCAACACCCGGAAAGGTTTTTAACACCTCGGCCACGATCGCCTTATCAATGCCGCAAAGATAAGCGGCCTGAGCAGCTGCCAGAGAGTTCTCCAGATTGTGCCGGCCGGGGATTTTTATCTCTTCAGGATTAAGGGTGATGATTCCGGCCTGCTCTTTTGTAAACCCAATCATTTTGGCTTTGGCTGGTTTAACCATGGAAACGACTTGCGAATCATCCTGGTTATAAACGAGATAATCATCACCTGTCTGATTACCGAAGATCTTGGCTTTTGTTTTGATATACTCCTCCATCGATCCGTGACGGGCTAAATGATCGGGTTGAATATTTAAAATCACACTGACCCAAGGTTTAAAATCTTTGCTCGCTTCCAACTGATAACTGCTGATCTCGGCCACAACATAGTCGAGGTTAGTATCGTCTACTTCTACCAGCGGATTGCCGATATTCCCGGCTACAGCGACCTTTTTCCCTCCTGCTTTGAGCATCTCACCGATCAGAGTCGTAGTGGTCGTTTTGCCATTGGTCCCGGTCACAGCCACAATCGGCTTCGTCA
>JBDRIF010000003.1:0-15638 GCA_043816125.1 bacterium | reverse complement strand
GCATAAGCATGATTGATTTTGTCGAGTCCCCGGCCGGGAATATTGGCCAAGGTATCGCGGGGAATTGAGATCAGAGAGGTTTGGCGGTTGTTTCGATCGTTATGCAGCACCATAATCGTATCGCTCCGATGCCCAAAGGCGTCGTCGATCCCCAGAACGAGAACATTTTTTTGCGGTAAAAGGTCATTGCTGGGGGCGAGGCTAAAGAAGATTTGGATTAAAGCGAATTTACTGATTACAACCGTGAGAAATCCCATGGTGGCTGATAAGAGGACAAGGATCAAGGCGACGATAATTATCGATTTTTTCATAAATTTTGTAAGTAATAATCTCGAGTGGCAATTGCTGCCGGATGGATCGGCAGCTTTTCACCCCGTAAATATTCTAACATATGCGAGGTGATCGCGGCGATAGCTTGATTGGGGTTGTTTTCCGCGCTTGTCCTCAGCTTTTCCACTCCGGGATAATCGCGTCCCTCTTCCAGGTGATCGGCCAGATAGATGATCTTTTCCAGATCGGTCATGGCGGGGGAGCCGAGGGTGTGTTTGCTGATGGCCGACAGAATCTCCGGGTCAGAAATACCAAAATCATGTTTAACTAAGTGAGCACTTAACTCGGCATGGAGCAGTTTTGGTTCTTGCTGGCTGACCGGATCAATTGTCAGAGCATGTTTTTTGGCCTGAACAAGCAGTTGTGGTCGGTCAAATTGTCGGGCGTAATCGTGAAGTAATCCGGCCAGCCCGGCTTTTTCTTCTGACACGCCAAACTTTTTTGCTAATTCAATAGCGGTTTGTTCAACTCGCAAAGAATGTTCAAAACGTTCCTGATCAAGTAGTGCTTGCAGCTTTTTTACAATTATTTCTCGTTTGATCATGGAGGATTGCTATTATATCCGACATAAATTATAATTTCAAACATGGAAAATCTCGCAGTTGTAATATTAGCGGCGGGTAAAGGAACGCGGATGAAATCGGACCTGCCTGACCGGCAGGCAGGCCTGCCGAAAGTCTTTCACGAGATATTAGGCGAGCCGATGCTGACTCATGTGTTGGAGACGGTGAAAAAGTTGAACCCCGAAAAGACAATCTTAGTAGTTGGCCACCAGAGGGCGCTGCTGATGGATTATTATCAAAAATGGCCGGTCGAATTTGCAGTCCAAGACCCTCAATTGGGAACAGGCCACGCGGTGATGCAGGCCAAGCCGTTTCTTGATGATTTCGAGGGGACTGTTTTGGTTCTTGCCGGAGATGTTCCTCTGATCAAAGAACAAACTTTGCTCGATTTATTGAAATTGCACGCCGAGAAAAAAGCGGCGGCTACTGATCTGACCGCGATCTTGGAGGAAGCAGGCAACTATGGGCGGATTGTGAGATCGAAGGATGGTTCGATTGAGAGAATTGTTGAAAAAAGAGACGCTTCTCCAGAGGAGTTAAAGATCAAAGAGATTAATACCGGGACTTTTTGTTTTGAGAAGAGGGCGTTGTTCGAAGCGCTAGCTGAGGTTAAGGCGGAGAATGCCCAGCAGGAGTATTATCTGACCGATACACTCGAGATCTTGAAGCGGAAAGGATCTTCCATTCACGCTTATGTCGCCCCCGATCCTTTGGAAATTGAAGGGATCAATACAAAAGAGCAGTTGGTTAACGTCGAAAAGATCCTTTTGTCCCGCCGCGCCTAAAGCCGCGAAATTATTTCACGACACTTTTAAAAACGAGTGAAATTTCTGTAAAAAGATGATGATGAATACCTGAAATATTATGTCTGTATCTTCAACAATATCTTTAGGAATTACAGCCTTAAAACTGCGTGCTCGTTCTGCCTTGATCAGAGAGGCAAAACGACAAAGCCCAAATTATTTTGCTCCTCATATTCCTGTCGCAACTCTTCCCTGGAAACAAGTGGCCAAAGGCCTTGTTTTGAGCGTTATTCGACCAGGTGAAGGGGGAGAAACGGCGGCGGGAGATTTGCAGCCAGGGATGTTCATGGTAACACCCGAGGGGTTGTTGCTACATTTGGCGATGACTAATGGAGGGGAAGGCGGTGGAGATGGAAAGGGAAATCCCGTTATTAAAATGAAACAAAGAGCGGAAGCCGTAATGTCGATTGTTGATGGAGATAAGGATCAAGTTTGGACAGCGGCGGCATTAAAAAGCTCTTTGACTCCGGTAGAAGGCGAGGATGATGCGGCTTTTGCTCATGTCCTGCGGCATCTAGTCAATGAATTACGTCTGGTTGAGAGTAGGCCTGGTGAATATATGTATTACGATCAACAGGCGGATTTGGAAAATTGTCGGAAATCGTTAAGGGCTGACATCGATCAATCAACTGATTTGTATCTAATGCTTAACTCGATTGGTACTCATTTGGGGACAATGTTTAAGAGTGTCCGTCTGTTTATGTATGATCAGCCAGAAAACAAACAATCTGAAGTTTTGACTGTTTATTCTGCCGCAGAATCTGGGGAGGAGGCGGTCACAGTTTTTGGCGAAAGCAAATGGGAGGCGCTTGGGAGGCAGGGAAGATTTGAGTACTTGGTTGAAACGAAACAAAGTCATATTCATTTTACAAATGTGGCCGATGTAGCCAAAGCACCAGAGGGGATAAGCCGCCCACATTTAAAAAAACTATTAAAACGCTATCAGGAAACCTTTGAAAATCCGGGAGAGATCTTTTTTGCGGTCATAAGAACGACTGGGAGTGAGGGGCGGGTGTTGGGATTTTTAGAGCTACATCGGTGGAATAAAATTGGGGAAGATAGGCCAGAACAGCCGCTATTCTCCAGTAATACTTCTTCGACAGAGATGTGTCGGCAATTGGTCTCTCTGGCAGCGGATGTTATTGCTCCTGCTCTCGACCGGGCGGTTGGCTCGGATAGTGTCGTTGCGAAAATTGATCATGCGACCCGTGAGTTGGCAGCTATGAGTTCTGCGATAGAAGTAACTGCTTAACTGAAATCCTCCTTTTTAGTGAAATTTTCTCCTTTCCCCTTCGATAGATAGATGTCGAAATCTACTTCGAATAAAGGATTATATGCTTACTAGATCCATTAATGCATGGGGACGTCAGATGGTTTTATGCGGATATTTTGGGCCCAAGGCGGCCCAAATGCCCGGCTTAACAGTTCATCTTAATACCTCTTTGACAAGCTTTCAAAAAGCTAGATTTTTCGCGCGAGGAGTTATTGGAACTATGTCCTCTGTCGTTTCCGATTTTCCCCCGCCACAGTTACCACCCCTAGCTGCTTCAGGTCAACTAAGAAGCGGAAGAATCCCTTTTCGAAAGGTGACTGTAATAGATGCTTGCGAAATGACTGCTTTGAATCAAGTGTCGGCCAATTCAACGACCTCATCAGCAGGAAAAGTAGCCAAAAGACTTGGTGCCTATCTTAAGGCAAATAGGGAAACAGCCAAAACTGCTGAGGAGATTACTTCTTGGCATCAATCAACTTTTAACGAAGAAGTTGAGAGAGCAGTATTGGTTAAGGCCATCAGCCGGTTGGCGAGAACAAAACAGGTAGTGGTTTTTACAGCCAATGATGTTTTGTCTGTTCAGCATTATGATCAATTAGCGCATATCGAAGGCGAGGCCGCATCGCTTGCTGAGGTTCTGGGCAAGGTTTCTGATGACAACCTCTCTCTTATTGGTATTCAATCTCTTGTTGAAGAACATGGTAAAAGACTTGTTTATGATTATACATTAATGTTTTCGGTTGGAGATGCTACCCGGGGAGATTATTCCGAAAAACGTTTTGATGCCAGAACAACTACTCAATTTGGACACATTTCTCTGACTAGAGGAGAGTTATTTTGGCAGGCGTCGGAGCACGGGGCGAGAGATTTGTTTAGCGCTAATCATAAAGAGCATGAAGTATTAGCGGCATTGGACAAATTTAACCAAGTGGTAGCTTTAGCTTTTAATCGTTTGATTAAACTTCGTGAAGCCGAGTTGCCCGTTATCTGGAATAAGGAAATGGCATCTCTCACGGTAGGGGAAGGGGGCGAGGGCCACTATCATAAGGACGCCGTTGTGACCATTTATGGCAGACTGCAAAATCGACGCAGAGAAGTTTATGATCGTCCCGAAGCTCAGCTGGCTTCATTGCGCGGTAAGGTTGTCGCCGATGACGTCAGTTTGGTTGAAGCCTGTATTGGGGAAAGGTTGACTCAGGATGAAATGGAAGCCCATGTCTGGCGGGTAAAAACATACATTGCTGAATGGCTAGATGGAGTGAAAGTGGGTTTTGCTTCATCATTAGGGGTCGGTTTTGTTAATGAAAAGGGAAGAAAAGAAAGTGCCACCGTTCTTTGGGCGACAATGGTTGAACCTACAGTTCAACGTCAGGGATATATGGTTAGTTTAAACTTTGCCTTAATGGATCAGGCACGTCGGGTGGCAATGACCAAACTGACTGGCGCTTTCTCCTGGTTCAAAATGCCCTTTGTTAAAGCGCCTGGTATTGTTAGAACTCAGAGCAGAAATGTTGAAACGGCTGTTAGAAAATATTTTAGAATGATCGATCCACAAAGTGAACGTGGCCAGGCGTTACTTAAAAAGGTGCAGGAAGATTTACGGTGGGGATTGTATGGTGATATCCAGGTAAATGCTTATACTAATATTCGAGTCGGTTCAGAAGAGGAGTTGATTTCCGGACTGGATAGAAAATCCGCCAAAATCCTACTCTTTGATTATACTCTTCTGAACTCCTGGCGGATGTGGTTTGCTACTGCGGTTATTTATCCGATTAAGACTACATGGAAAAGTGTGCGTATCAATCTAAACTCACTGTTGGGGGGACATTAGCGTTGAATTGTCTAATATCATTTTCTGTCGCCGCCGGATCGCCGGTTACATTGCTGTAGAATAATCTTTCATAAAGCTCTCTCGGTTCTATCCCCATAACTTGAGAGAATAAATGATGACTGTGAGAAAATCCGAGCAGAATGCCCAATTCTTGGGCCACTCTTTGCTGTAAATTGCCTCCCGATTTTACATATTGAGGGAAACTCTGGCCATTGATTTTGTAAGGATACGAAGGCCAAAGTCTCATCGGCAAAGACATAATCAAAGGGTAGGTTAAAAAGTATTCTAGAATTTCCGGGCTTTGCATTGTTGCTTTTGGTTTTAAGCCGAGCGCCTGTAGGGCGCGGTCTTGCCAACGAGGATAAACCGGCTCTATCCCCCGCTCTTTGGCATTGGCTGTGATCCTTGTGCCGGGAAAGAGCCCCAAAGGTTGTGAAGGGGCAGAAAGGGGCTTGGTCTCTCGTAAGAATTCAATGATCAGATCTGCCTCATTCGCAGGCATTCCAGGATATGGATAGATAAAACTGCCGATAGTGGCAATCCCTGCTTCTCTGGCCGCGATCATTGCATCCCTGATCTCTTCGCTCGTCTCGCCTTTACTCATTAGCTTTAGCGTTGCGTTGTCTGCCGCTTCGACCCCAAAAAAGATAGCCGAAGCACCGGCACTCTGTATTTTTCTCATTAATTCCGGCAGTGGGGTCTTTGTTGTTGCTCCGTCTTTTCCTCTCATGAATAAAACCCAGCTGAATTGATCCTGTAAACCGCGTCTGATAAGTTCGTCCGCCAGCTCTTCGGCCTGTTGCGGGGAAGTGCTGCTGCCGACCAGCTCAAAATGGGTCATCCCGAACCTTGTGTTTAGATCGACCATTTCGTCGACGATATTTGGCGCCGGTTTCAGGTATCTGATTTTGCCGCTCAGAAGCGGTTGGGGACAATATTCGCAGCCGAATTTACAGCCACGTGAAGTCTCAATAAAGGCATATCTGGCCAAACCTTCAAAATCACCTTCTTCGTACGCGATTCCTGACATGGCGACCCATTCATCTAGAGAGAGTCTCTTTTTGGCGGTGACTTCCAGCCTGCCGTCTGTCTGCCGAAAAACAAGATTAGGGATCTTGCTCAGGTCTGATAGCCGGCCGGCTTTTAGGTTATCTATCATATTCATTATTCCGACAATGGCTTGCTCTCCTTCGCCCTGCACCAGAGCTGTTGGTGCTTGGGTCATTTTGTATATTGTTTCGGCAAAATGCATCGTTTGAGGTCCGCCGAATAATATTGGCAGATCCGGAAATTGCTCTTTTAATAAATCTGCAATTACCATTGACCCACTTGTACTGCTACCCAAATATAATGAGAAACCGACCGCATCATATTCCCCGCTTCTAATTTCTTCCGCAATTTCATGTGCCAGCTCCCGAAACATTTCTTGCTCGATAACTCGTGACTGTAGAGAGAGCTTTTTTAATCCTCTCATATCCCAAATAATTCGTGGAAGATCTCTGAATCCGGGTTTAGTCCCGTCGACAACTAGTGGTTTGACTGTCCGTTCAAAAATAATTCGTGCTTTGTCTACATGTGCTTGAGGGAACATCCGTGGCATGAGCGAAGTGGCGTAGTTATTGATTGTTGCATCGTGGCCAGCTGCTCTTAAGGCGTTGCGTAGCATTAATAAGCCCGGCCTGGGGACCTTGCCCGAAAGGTCGGTATGGCCCAGGCCGCTGATTAAGAGGATCTTTTTGCCATTAACATTTTGAATTGCCATTGCTAGGTAATTATCGAGAAGAATCCTGGAAATTTCACTTTTTCTCCAAGCAAAAGTAATAATAATTGACTCGAGAATATGAGGAGCATATAATGATATATAGGCATGCAGGTACTCATTAATCTTAACTATCTAATCTTGGGAATCACTTTTATTGTCAACCTCGGATTAGGGGCTTTTATCTTCTATAAAGACCGACAAAGTGAGGTTAACAGGACTTTTGGTACAGTTCTTTTTCTAATTGCCATCTGGACGCTGAGTTTCTTGATGTTTTCCTTAAGCCTCTCTCCAGACTGGACCCTATTTTGGCGACGAATCACCCCAATCGGTTCCGCTCTATTAGCAGGATATTTCCTTTATTTTGCCCTGATTTTCCCCCGCAGATCAAAAATATTGGATCATGTTCCAAAAATTGCGATAGTGGCCCCGGGTTATTTCTTTACATTAATATCTATTATGACCCCCTGGATGATCAAGGCTTTTGAAATTACCGATCCGGTTAATCTTTTCTTGGGACGCCCACACTTTGGCCCGCTCTACAAACTCTATGCTCTATATACGATCTGTTTTTTTGTCGCCATGTTAGTGATCTTATTCTATAAATTCCTAACTTCAAAGGGGCGGGAGAAGTTACAGGTATTTTACGTCTTGGTAGGGGTGAGTACGAGCGTATTACTTGCTATTATTGTCAGTCTGATCTTGCCTCTGTTGGGGCATGTAAAACTATTTTCTCTCGGCCCCCCCTTTACGCTGATTTTGGCCGGCTTCATTGCCTATGCTATCGTTAGACATAAATTGTTAAATATTGAAAACTTCCTGTTTCTGAGCGTAATATTCGCGACTATTATTGTTGAAATTGCGGTAATTTTGATCTCTATTGCTTCACGGGATATTAATTTTTTCATCCTCCTTTCTGTCTTTTTAGCCCAGATTTCATTTGGCTGTTATGTTTTGTTCAACAATTACAAAAATGAGATCAACTTTTCGCTTGCCTTCAGTTGTTTCAGCTTAGCCCTCTGGACTATTGGGGTGTATCTGCTCCAAAACGCTTCCGGTTTGGGGGCAACTATTTTTTGGGGAAGATTCATCTATTTAGGCCCTGTATTACTGGTATATTTCTTCTTGTATTTTAGTCTGGTATTCCCCAAAAGGTATGGCAGACATCTAAAATTTAATAAGCAACTGTTGTTTGTTCCTACTTTGATTGTCTTGGCGATTATTCCTACTTCTTGGCTCCTGGAGAGCGTTGAATTGCGGGCGATCGGGCCAAAACCAATTTTTGGTCTTGGTTACTCGGGTTTTGCCATATATTTTCTGCTATATTTTTTGAGCGGTTGTGCTCATTTATTCAATAAATATCGCCTCTCCAAAGGGGTAGAAAAGATTCAGATCAGGTATGTTTTCTTGGGTCTTTTCTTGACCTTTCTTTTTGGAATCAGTACAAATTTATTGCTGCCAACTTTTGGTGAGACCAGGCTGGTGAATTGGGGACCGGTTTTTACGCTCTTTCTAATCGGTTTCACCACTTATGCCGTAGTTAAACATCGTTTAATGAGTATTGAGATGATCATTCAGAGGAGTTCCGTTTACGCCTTGGCCACAATTTTAATTATGTCATTTTACGCTCTGGCGGTCATGATTTCCGAGACCTTCTTCCGCTCAATTATCGGTTATAGTTCGGTAATTGTTACTTCGGCTGCAGCTTTGCTTATTGCTATCCTATATCAGCCGCTGATCAGATGGTTTCAGTCAATTACCGATAAAATATTTTTCCGCGGCCGGTACGATTATCAACAGACATTAAGAGAGATTAGCCAGAAAATCGCTTCGGTGATCAAACTGGAGGAGTTGACCAGGCTGATCGCTTCGTCATTTATCGATACTATGAAGGTCTCCGAGATCTCATTTCTATTATTAGACAGGGACCTTGAGCATTTTCGCTCAACGGTTGTCTCTTTGCCCCGCTACAAAAATATTGAGATTGATGTGGCAAGTCCGATCATATCCTGGTTGACAGCGACGCAGGATATTCTGGTGCGTGATGAGATCGAAGACGAGATCAGCCGGCAGGAGGCGTTGGGAGCCGAAGGGGAGATAAGATTGAAGCAATTAAGCCAGGTGGGGAATGAAATGGACCGCCTCGGTGTTTTTATCTGGGTCCCGATTATCTCTCAAGGATCATTGATCGGCATTATCGCTCTGGGGAGCAAACTCTCGGGAGATATCTTCTCGGCCGAAGATATCGGTCTTCTTGGTACATTGGCTAATCACGTCGCCGTGGCATTGGAAAATGCTAGACTATATAACGAAGTTGTAACAATCAAAGATTATAACGAAGAGATTCTTCAGTCGATGACCAGTGGAGTCTTAACAATTGATATTCATGGCAAGATTGTCACGTGTAATGATATGGCGCAAAAAATTACCGGGCGCCAAGCGAGTGAAATTGTCGGAAAAACCTGCGAGCTGATCTGGGGGAGACGTGGTCAGATCACTCAGGTGGCCGAGAATACACTGAAAGATAGATGTTATATCAATCATGAGGCGAGCATTGCTTCCCCCGAACGAGGTTTGGTTCCAATCTCTTTTTCTACCACACTTTTGCGTGACCGACAGGGGAAAAAGCAGGGGGCGCTGATCACTATCCGTGATTTGTCGGAAGTTAAGGAGTTGGAGGATAAAGTTAGACGGGCCGACAAACTCGGAGCATTGGCCACAATGGCGGCTGGGATGGCTCATGAGATCAAGAATCCACTCTCTTCGATGAAGGTTCTGACTCAATTATTACCGTTAAAATTTAACGACGCAGTCTATCGGACAAAATTTCAGGAAATTATTCCGCGAGAGATCACCCGAATTGATCGGATTGTCGAGAGTCTGCTCGGTTTTGCCAGATCGACTACGCCAAACTTTGAAAAGTCTGATCCGAACGGATTGCTGACCGAAACGCTCGACTATTTTTATGAACAGGCGAGTAATGTCGATGTAAAGATTACGACCCATTTGGCAAAATTACCGGATATCGAGATGGACCGGGGGCAAATATCGCAAGTTTTTTCCAATTTAATTCTTAATGGGATCCAGGCGATGCCGATAGGTGGAGAGTTGAAGGTTGAAACACTTCCCGGCAAGACAATTGATGGAGTGTTGAAGGATATTTTGATCCGGGTCTCCGATACCGGGGTCGGAATTCCGGCCGATACGGTAAAGAAGCTTTTCGATCCGTTCTTTACCAATAAACATGAAGGGACCGGCTTGGGGTTAACGATCTGTCATAGCATTGTCGATGGCCACAGAGGGTATATCGACGTCGACAGTAAAGTAGGCAAGGGGACAACTTTTGTGGTAACATTGCCTGTAACTCAAGGGGTTATTTAGACATGCCCAAACAACAAATCTTATTAATTGAAGACAACTCCAAAGACGAAGAACGGATTGCAGAGGCCCTAAAAGGGGAGTATCTGCTCCATGTCGAGAAAAGTGGTGACGCAACCAATGAATACCTGCAAAAAAAGAAGCCCGACCTAGTTATTATCGATTTTGACCTCAAGGGAGAAGATGGGTTGCAGGTCTTCCGCTCACTAAAAATAACCTGTCCGGTGATAATGATCTCCAATACCGGCAGCATCCCGTTGGCTGTTTCTGCTACCAAGCAAGGGGTGGCCGATTTTCTACGTAAACCGGTTAGTGCCAAGCAGCTTATCGAGACGATAGCCAAGGTTTTGTCGAATCGGCCGGTCAAGTTAAACTGGTTGAAAGGGCTGAAATATTTGGTCGGCGACAGTCTCAAGTTGTCCGATTTGATGAAGGAGATCGACCAGGCGATCAAGCAGAAAGAAGATGTCCTCCTCTCCGGCGAGCCAGGGGTCCCCAAAGAGAGATTGGCCGAGCTGATTCACCTCAATGCGAGCAAGGGGCGTCGTCGTTTAGTTAAAATCGATTTGTCGATTTATCGTCAGACCGACCGAGAAGCGCAGTTTTGGGCCGGGATCAGAAAACTGACAGAAATTTCCGGGGAGGGGTGCGGGACCATATTTTTTGATCATCTCGATTCGGTGAGCGAACATTTTCAACACAGTCTGCTCGATTTTTTTCGCCAACGATCGAGCCGAGTCGACAAAAGCATCACGGTTGTCTTTGGGGTAGTTAATAAACAGACAATTTGGGGATATCAGAGCATTGAGATCCCTCCTCTGCGTCAGCGGCGGGACAATATCCCTTATTTGGCCGGCTGGCAGGTTAGAGAGTCGGCCCAACACTTTAATAAAAGTGTTAATTCCCTCTCGCTCGATGTTTTAAACTTTCTATTCTCTTATGATTTTCCCGGGAACGATTTGGAACTGATCCAATTATTAGATCAGGCGGTTCAGCAGGCGACCAGCGAAAAACTGGAGTTAAGCTCTTTTCCTCTTAGCCTGACTAATATTTATAATACAACTTTAAAAAAGAGTCTCCGTGAGGGGGCCACTTTGTCAAACAGTCGAGCTCGTTTTGAGAGGGAGCTTTATCGGGTTTTGTTGGCTAAAACTAATGATGAGGTTGCGACTGTAGCCAGATTTATCGATCTCCCCAAAACCGCGTTACTTGACCGCCTGGAGAACCTGCTCGATTAATCTCTTGGCCTGATTTTCATCTTTTGACTCAGCCATTACCCGGACGATCGGTTCGGTGTTGGAGGAGCGGACATGGAGCCAGCCATTCTCCAGTAGAACTTTTACTCCATCGGTCATGATAAAATCATTTCCTTTAAACAAGTTTTTGGTCAGCTCGATTAAATCATCAACTTCATCTCTGGTCTGGCAGCTGATCTTCTCTTTGATCATATAATAAACCGGCAGAGCGGCTGCTAATTCAGAAACGGTCTTTTTTGTTGTGGCGAGTAGATTTAAGATTAAGGCGATCGCCGATAAGCTGTCGCGATTAAACCCGACCTGAGGAAAAATTACCCCGCCATTCCCCTCGCCGCCGATCAACCCTTTCAGGTTCTTAAGCTCTTCGGCGACATGCACTTCGCCGATCTTGGTCCGGATCAATATTCCCCCATTAGCTTTGACGATGTCTTCCAGCGCGTTGGTGGTGGAGAGATTGGTGACGACGATCTTTTTCTTTTTGGCCAGCTTTTTGTTCTTCATCAGCAGGGCTTGGGTGGCGAGAGTTAGGGTGAGCTCTTCGCCAATAGCTAATCCCTTTTCCGAGACAATGGCTAAGCGATCGGCGTCAGAATCGAGGGCAAATCCGATATCGGCCTTTTTGTTCTGAATTAATTCCATTAATTCCTGCAAGTTTTCTGCGATCGGCTCAGGATTATGAGGAAATGGTTTTGTTAAGTCGCAGTTAATAGGCAAAACGGTGCAGCCGAGTTTTTTTAAGAATTTTACACAGGCGACCGAGCCGGCCCCATTACAACAATCGATCGCCACCCGGAACTTTTTCCTTCTAATCTTTGTCGGCTTAATGATCTTGAGCACTTTCTTAATGTGGGTCTCGATCGCTTTTTTATTTGTTTTGACTTTTTTAGCCCTTCCGGCGATGAATTCTTTTGTTTCGAAGATATTGATTAGCTTGTTGGCCTGATTTTCATTTAAAAAGATCCCGTCAGAGCGGACAAACTTGAGACCGTTCCAGGGGAGGGGATTGTGCGAGGCGGTGATGATAATGCCGCCGGCCGCTTTTAATTTTCTGACCATAATCCCAACGGTTGGGGTGGGGCAGATCCCCAGGTCGATCACTTTACAGCCGGTAGAGACCAGTCCGGTAAAGACGATCCCTTTGATTATTTCCGACGAGGCGCGCGGGTCGATGCCGACGACTATTGTCCCACCATTAAGGTAAGTGCCAAAGGCTTTGGCAAAATTGAGGCAAATTTCGGGCGTTAAGCTATCCGGAACAAAACCACGAACTCCGGAAATGCTAATTTTTAGCGTCATAATTGACTATTATAACACAAGCTGATAAACTGATAAACGAAAGATTATGGGAAAAGTTGTTTTTGGGGCAATTATGCCTCATCCACCGATTCTGGTGCCGACAATCGGTGGAAAACGATTGAAACTCGCCGACAAAAGTTTGCAGGGCTGTCGCCGAGCGGCCGTTGAATTAAAAAAAAGTAATCCCGATATTATTATTGTCGTCACTCCTCATGGTCAGGTCGGACAAACTGCTGCCCCGATATACACAAATCCCATATTTGAGGGGAGTTTTGGTAACTTTGGTCAGCCCAAGCCTGTTTACAGCTTTCATGGTTTGCCGAAGTTGGCAAACAAACTGGTAAATAATTGTCCTCTTTCCACTTCGTCAAATGAAGGTTTACTTGATCATGGGCTACTGGTCCCTCTTTATTTTGTGCAGGAGGCCGGGGTAAAGAAGCCGATCATCCCTGTTGCTGTGGCGATGCTCCCGTTGCCAAAGCTTTTTGAATTTGGGCAGCAGCTGGCGACGGTTATTATGGCCGGTGAAGAAAAAGTGGCAATTATTGCTTCGGCCGATATGTCGCACCGATTAACTCCGGAGGCCCCGGCCGGTTATTCTCCCCGCGGCAAGGAATTTGACGAGAAACTTGTCGCTTTGATCAAAGCCAATGATGTTCAAGGTGTACTGAATTTTGATCCGACTTTAGCGGAGGAGGCGGGGCAGGATGCTCTGTGGTCTATTGCGATTTTATTGGGTGTTCTTGACGGTTTAAATGCTAAACAGGAGGTTTTGTCATACGAAGGCCCGTTTGGGGTCGGCTATATGACAGCCATATGGAACATCCAATAGTCCAATTAGCCCGCTTAACGATTGAATCATATATCCGCGATCATAAACTTGTCCTGCCGCCAGAAGACTTGTCTCCCGAGATGAAACAGCGGGCCGGGGTTTTTGTCTCCTTACATAAAAATGGTAATTTGCGTGGGTGTATCGGGACTTTTGTTGCCACGACACTTAATGTGGCGGCAGAGGTTATTCATAATGCAATCGAATCTGCAACGCGCGATCCCCGTTTTCCGCCGGTGACAATTGACGAGCTTGCCGATTTAGAAATTTCTGTCGATGTGTTGGGTGAACCAAAAGTTGTCGCTTCGGCAAAGGACTTGGACGCCAAGAAATATGGTGTTATAGTTAAGTCTGGCGGGCGGCGCGGTTTGCTCTTGCCCGATCTGGCCGGTGTTAATACGCCGGAGGAGCAGATTGCTATTTGTCGACGGAAAGCTTGGATTAGTGAGGATGAGCCGGTCGAATTATCAAGATTCGAAGTAAGGAGGTTTCATTAAAATGATCAAGGTAGGAGTTATTGGAGCTGGTGGTTATGCAGGGATTACACTGATTCAGATTCTATTGCAGCATCCGGAAGTTAAGATCGATTATTTGATGTCCGAGGAGGCTCATGTCGGGAAAACTATCGATCAACTGTATCCCCATTTATTGGGGGCGTGTAACATTAAGATCGAAAAGACCGGGGCAAAAAAAGCTGACGTTGTTTTTCTTGCTCTGCCGCACGGTATTTCGCAAGACATTATTCCGGACATTTTAAAAACCGGGGCTAGGGTCATTGATCTGGGGGCCGATTATCGTTTTAATGATGAACCGGTCTACAAAAAATGGTATCACGATGACCACAAAACACCCGAACTACTTAAGGAGGCCGTTTTTGGTTCTCCCGAACTGTATCGCGAACAGATTAAGAAAGCAAAATTGATCGGTAATCCCGGTTGTTATCCGACCTCGGCAATATTAGCGCTTGCTCCTTTGGCCAAGCAGGGGATAATCGATCTGAGTAATGTTGTGGTCGATTCCAAATCAGGGACTTCCGGTGCCGGCCGCGGGGCAAATATGAAAACTATTTATTGTGAGCGAAACGAAGGGATTGAAGGGTATGCTGTTACTAATCACCGTCACATGGGAGAGATTGAGTATCAAGTGGCCAGGGTATCGGGTGATCAGGGGACCCGGGTGACCTTTGTTCCTCACTTAATGCCGATGACGCGGGGAATTTTGTCGACGATTTATGCTAAATTACTCAAAAAGGTAGATCTGGTTAAGATTTACAAGGATTTCTATAAGAACGAACCTTTTGTCCGGATTCGGGAAGGGAGTTTGCCGAACACTAAATTTGTGGCTGGGACAAATTTCTGTGATATCGCTGTCCAGGTCAATGAAGGGACCGGTCAGGTCGTCATCTTGTCGGCAATCGATAATCTGGTTAAAGGAGCTTCCGGTCAAGCGGTGCAAAATATGAATATCATGTTCGGTTTTGAAGAGACTGCGGGTCTAAAACAACTGGCGCTCTATCCATGAAGAAATTAAATAAAGGGATAACTGCTCCTAAGGGTTTTCAGGCGGCCGGGTTGGCTGCTGGAATCAAGAAATCCGGCAAACCGGATATGTCTCTGATTTATTCTGAAGTTCCGGCAACTGCCGCGGCTGTTTTTACCTCTAATCAAGTAAAAGCTGCTCCTGTTTTACTCTCCAAGGAAATTGTTAGGAAAGGGAAAGTTCAGGCGATTATCACTAATGCCGGAAATGCCAATTGCTGGACCGGCGAGCGTGGCCTATCCGATGCAATCACCATGGTCAATGAGACTGCTAAGGCGTTGGGACTTTCCCCACAAAATGTCCTTGTCGCCTCTACCGGGACTATCGGCAACCCTTTGCCGATGCCCAAGATCAAAAAAGGGATTCGGCTGATAGCGAAAAAACTGAGTGTATCGGGGGGAGAAGATGCCGCTCGGGCAATTCTGACGACCGACAAAACGTTAAAGCAGATCGCGGTTAAGGTGGGTAAAGTGACGATCGCCGGGATCGCCAAAGGGTCGGGGATGATCGAGCCGGGGATGGGGACGATGCTCGGATATATTACTACCGACGCCAAGATAGACCAAAAAGTATTGCAGAAAATACTGCAGCAGGCGGTCAATAAGAGTTTTAATATGATCTCGGTAGATAATTGTATGTCGACAAATGATACTGTTTTTGCGTTGGCCAACGGATTGGCAGGAAAACCGGATCTGCGTGAATTTGCTAAGAGTTTTGAGTTTGTGTGTGAGTATTTAGCAAAGGAGATTGCCCGGGACGGGGAAGGGGCGACAAAACTTTT
>JBDRIF010000002.1:0-17009 GCA_043816125.1 bacterium | reverse complement strand
TTCTCCGGCCGCTCGGACAAGAAGACCTCCGACGGATTAGTCACTTCAATCAGCCCTTTATCCTTCATTTCAAAGATCCCAACTTCATTGGTTGAACCAAAACGGTTCTTATTGGCCCTTAATATCCTAAACTGCTTATGCCTCTCCCCTTCAAAATACAAAACCGTATCGACAATATGTTCTAATAATCTTGGTCCGGCAATATTCCCCTCTTTGGTCACATGACCGACGATAAAAGTCGGGATCCCGGATGATTTGGCTATTTGGACAAGATAGTTGGCACATTCACGCACTTGAGAAACAGAGCCGGGAGCGGAAGAAACATCATCGCGCGACATCGTTTGGATCGAATCGACGACCAGAAATTTTGGCTTGATCTCGTTGACCGCGTTTTCGATCGCAAAAATATTCGTTTCGGGTAATAGCATTAAATTCTTTGACAGAGTTCCCAACCTTTCCGCCCTCAACCGGATCTGCTTGGCCGACTCTTCCCCGCTGACGTAGAGAACCTTCTCTTTTTTGCTCAACGCCTCGGCGATCTGCAGCATCATCGTCGATTTCCCGATCCCCGGCTCACCGGAGACAAGAACAACCGAACCGGCAACTATCCCACCACCCAAAACTCGATCGACTTCGACTATTCCAGTCGGCTGCCTCTGCTCACTGGCATAATCAACATCAATTATTGAAATCGGTGTTTGGGATTTTGAATTTAAAGGTTGGGATTTGCTTTGGATTTTTTGGTTTGAAGTTTGGATTTCTTCCACCAAGCTGTTCCACTCCCCACACGCCCCACACTGCCCTGACCACTTAGGGCTGGAAGTGCCGCACGATTGGCAGACAAATAAAGTTTGGGTCTTTGGCATATCAACATTTTACTCCATATAGTGAAATTTCGCCAGAATAGTGAGGAAAAGTATTTAATGGTAAACATCGGAATAATTGGCTACGGTCACGCCGGACGAGATTTTGCAGCTCAAGCATTTAAAAGAATTGCCGGCATAAAAGTTACCGCTATTGCAACGAATTCCACAAAAACTATGGCCCGGGCAAAAGAGGATTTTCCAGCGGCATCTGTATTTACGACTCATCAGGCTCTTTTGGAGGCAGCCAATGTGCAGGCAATTGCTATTTGCACCGAGCCTTTTCGCCATTTTCCGATCGCGCGAGCAGTTTTAGCCTCCGGCCGAGATGTGATGCTAGAAAAACCGGGAGTGATTAAACTATCTGAAGCGGAAACATTGGCCAACATCACCCACCGATCCGGTCGCCTGGTAGCAGTCAATCAATACTGGCGTTTTACAAGAGCCCTTAACACAGCTAAAGACCTTTTAGCTAAGGGAGCAATCGGCGAAGTGGTAACTGTCGAGGCAGAATTAGGGAACAACGGTCCACCCCGTGACTGGTTTTATGATATCAATAAGAATGGCGGCGGTTCTTTTCTCGACTTGGGGATCCATATCGTTGACGCGATCAGATTCTTGTTTGATTGCGAAATCACAGCTCTTGATGTTGAAAATATGATCTATGAAGAAAAACATCCGCTGACAGATGTTATTGCCACCGCCACCCTGCAAACCGATAAAGATATTTCCGGAGCAATCAAGACCAGCTGGCGTATGGAGCCGACCGCCCGAATCACTATCAACGGATTGGAAGGGACAATGATTATTTCTTTCAAACCAGAGCAATCGGTCATTATTCAATCACTCGACGGCAAGGAGGAGACACAAACCCTAATCGAAACTCCGGCAGTTTGCGCCTACACCCATTTTGCCAACCTATTATTGTCAGGTGAAAAAGATCTATCTGGCTTCACTTTTCTTAATAACTTGGGGAGTCTTTGGCCCTTAATCGTGGCAAATAATCAGCGGGGACTGGCTTAACTACTTCTTAGCTTCCGCTTTTTTCCTAGCAAACGGGGCTTTTGCTTTCCCCTTATTCCCGGAGAAAACAATTTTATCGTCTTCAACCTTCAAGCTGATGGTGCTGCCGTAACCGAACTTTCCTCTGAGAACCTCTTCGGAGAGTGGGTTTTCAATAAACTCTTCGATCGCCCGGCGCAAGGGCCTTGCCCCCAGTTTGGGATCGTATCCTTTATCGACTAAAAAGCTGTTAACCTTTTTCGTTGTTTTCAGGGAGATACTCCGGTCTTCCAGCCGTTTATTAATATCGGAAAGCAATATTTCGACGATCACCGATAAATCTTCTTTGGATAGCGGGCGAAAAACTATTTTTTCATCGATCCGGTTTAAAAATTCCGGTTTAAATTCTTTTTTGAGCTGTTCCAGAACAGTCTCTTTCATTTTTTCATAAGACGATTGCGCGTCATCGCGGGTAACAAAACCGATCGCGCTCTCTTTTCTGATCAGTTCGGCCCCGACATTACTGGTCATAATAATAACCGTGTTTTGAAAATCGATTCGACGACCTTGAGCATCGGTAATATGCCCTTCGTCGAGAATCTGCAGTAACACATTCATCACATTCGGATGCGCTTTTTCGATCTCGTCAAACAAAACGACCGAATGGGGCCGGCGGCGGACCGCCTCGGTTAACTGCCCCCCCTCACCAAAGCCGACATAACCGGGCGGTGAGCCGATCATTCGAGAAACGGTATGCTGCTCCAGATATTCTGACATATCGATCCGGACAATTGCTTCCATATCGCCAAAAAGGAATTCGGCCAGTCGTTTAGCCAGCTCGGTTTTTCCCACTCCCGACGGTCCCATAAAAATAAATGAGCCGACCGGTCGTTTAGGGTCTTTTAAGCCGGCCCGGGCCCGGCGAATCGAGCGGGCAATAACTTTGACCGCTTCATCCTGCCCGACAACATGCTCGGCAATTACTTCATCCATCTTCAACAGCCGTTCGGTCTCGGCCACTGTCAACTGAGTGACCGGAACGCCTGTCCAGGCCGAAACAACCTGGGCAATAACTTCAGCATCAACTTCCGGGTAACCTTCTCGACTCATCCCGGTCAACTTTTTAGAAACAGCTTCATATTGCAGGCGCAATCCCTCTTCCTTATCCCGTAGTTGTGCCGCCAGTTCGAACTCCTGATTTTCCACCGCTTTCTCTTTTTGGCCTTTGACCTGTTCGATTTCTTTGGTCACCTCAACCAGTTCCGGTGGCGCGACAGAAGACTGGAGCATCACTCTGGAGGCGGCTTCATCGATCAGATCGATAGCTTTATCGGGGAGATGACGATCAGAGACATAACGAGCAGAAAGACGACCGGCAGCCACTAAGGCATCGTCGGTAATCCTGACTTTGTGAAAATCTTCGTAACGTCCGCGCAGACCGCGTAAAATTTCGATACTCGCCTCCACTGTCGGCTCCTCAACCATTACCGACTGAAAACGACGCTCTAAGGCCGGATCGGACTCGATCTTTTTGCGAAATTCATCAATAGTAGTTGCGCCGATACACTGAAGCTCGCCACGCGCTAAAGCCGGTTTGAGAATATTAGCCGCATCCATCGCCCCTTCGGCCGCCCCGGCCCCAATTAAAGTATGTAATTCATCGATAAAGAGAATGACTTTGCCATCTTTGGTGACCTCGTCCAAAACTTTTTTCAACCGCTCCTCAAATTCGCCCCGATAACGGGTCCCCGCGATCAACAATCCCATATCCAGAGTTGTTACTCGCTTACCTAAAAGAGGAGGAGGAACCGCTCCGGCAATAATCCGCTGGGCCAACCCCTCAACAATCGCCGTTTTACCGACACCGGCTTCCCCGATTAAGACCGGATTGTTCTTTTTGCGGCGAGAAAGGACCTGAGTGACCCGCTCAATTTCTTTATTGCGGCCCACAACAGGATCAAGTGATTTGCCTCTAGCCATCGCCGTCAAATCACGACTAAAAGAATCGAGCAGAGGAGTTTTGGTCGGCCGGGGCATTTTTTTCTGATAAGTTGCGACCTCTCCAAGAATAGTAATAACCCGATTTTTCGCCGAATTGATATTGATCCCATATTCGCCTAAAGTATCGCCGGCAATGCCGCTCCCTTCACGCAAAATACCTAAAAATAAATGTTCAACCCCGACATAACTGTGCCCCAGTCCCCGCGCTTCATCCCAAGCCAGCTCAATAACCCTTTTAACCTGTTGATTAAAAGGGATTTCGGCTCCAGCCTCTTTTTCGGGGGGCAGATCGGCAATAATTTCTTCGATCCGCTCCTTTAATTCGTCGGCCTGAACCCGAAAAAACTCCAACGTCTTAATAACAATCGGCTCACCTTCGCGCAGCATCCCCAACAAGAGGTGTTCTGCCCCGACAAAAGAGGTCCCCAGACGTTTGGCCTCTTCCTGGCCGGACATAATGATCCTGACAGCCCGTTCGGTAAACCGTTCAAACATAGCCATGCCCCGAATTATAACATAAGGACCTGCCTGCCGAAAGGCAGGCGCAAGATTTTGCCGTCTGGATACGATTAATAATATAGATGGAAATCAAAGAAGAAATTGAAATAACAAATACCCTAACAGTTGACGGCGTAACCTACAAAACCAGCGGCAATATTGTTTTTGAGGCAGATACCGAAAACCCGTTTATTATGGCGCAAAGTACCATCTTAGAAAAACTCGATTGTTTTATTGAGAATGGAATGCGCCAGCTACTCAAGAAAGCGGATAAATCCTAAACTTACTGCGGCAAGGTAATTATAAAAGTCGTCCCTTTTTTATTCTCACTTCGTACTTTAATCGAACCCTTATGCTCTTCAACAATTCGCAGAGTGATTGGCAAGCCCATCCCGGTCCCGGTCATTTTGGTGGTAAAAAACGGATCAAAGAGCGACTTTAAATTTTCTTCCGGAATCCCGTCGCCGCCATCGGTAATTTCAATAAAGACAACCTGCTTGGGCCGCTCCAGCTTCTCCTCTTCTCCCCAAACCATCTCTCCCCCTACTTGATGACCGATCCGCTCCATTTTACCGAGGCGGACAACCTCACCAACATCGGTCTTAACAATCAGCTCTCCCCCATCCTGCATCGATTCGATCGCATTCTTTACAATGTTGACAAAAGCCTGCTGCAGCTGGCCGGCATCACCGGTAATTTCCGGTAACTCGGCCAATTTTTTACTCACCCTGATATTGAATTGTTTGCACTGGCTTTCAAAAAGGAGCAGAACTTCTTCCAGCAGCGAATTGATCTCAACCCGGCTCAGCTCCGGTTTCATCGGCCGGCCGAATTTTAGCAGACTTTCAGCAATCCGATTGATCCGTTCAATTTCCAACGGGATGATCGCAGAAAATTTCTTGCGAAATTCCAGATCTTCCCATTTTTGATCGAGAATTTGGGTAAAAGTTCTGATCGAGACCAGCGGATTTTTTATTTCATGAGCCATGCCGGCCGCCATTGTTCCTAACGAAGCCAGCTTCTCGGACAATACCAATCGCTCCTGACTATCACGCAATTCCCTGGTCATCAGATTGAAAGCGGTCGATAACCGGCCAATTTCATCAATTGAATTAACCTCAACATTCCAGTGCAGATCTCCGCGCGCCACCGCCTCGGTCCCCACCGTCAATTCTTTGATCGGTTTTTCGATCGAACGGGCAAAGAAAACCCCAACCACAGCCGTCAGGAAAATACCGACAATTACAAATAATAGAGCATTCGATTCCAGCCGCCTGATCTCAAAAAAGGCCGAAGCGATCGGCTCCTGAACAACGACCCCCCAGCCAAAGCTTCTGGTCGGCAAATATGCCCCTACCATCAGTTCGCCCAACTCGTCACGAAATTCGGAGCTCCTAGAAGCGCCAGCCAAAAGTTGACTCACAGCTTCATTGCGAATTAAATCCTCCGCCTGCACCATTCTTTTATTATCCGGATGATAGACTAATCGCCCCAAACGGTTGACGACAAAGATCACGCTCGATTCGTTCATCTTGGCCGAATTGGTTATCGTCTCCAGTTGCGCCTTGGATGGCGGAGTGATAAAAGAACCGATCTCCTCCGCCACATTACTCGCCTGCCGCCAGAAATTACGCATGATCGACTCGGATAAAGCGTTTTTACTGATATTGATGAAAGCCAATGTTGTAGTCTCAAAGAGAATAACAATTAATAATACAAAGATCAGCATCAGCTTGAACAATAACCTGGTCTTAAAGAACTGTAGAGGATAAAGAGCCTCTTTGGCTTTTTCGGGAATTAATTCGGCTAGAAGAAAAGCCAAACTAAATAACAATATAAAAACCCAGGCAACAACTAAAAACCCGGCCTCACTTAAGCGGACATAAAGGAAAGAGGCAAAAAGAGACGAAAGCATAAAGACTGCCGACATCCCCAAATAAACAGATAATACCCTTTTTCCTCCCTCCTGCCTGGCCGCCGAACCGAAAGAAAAGATCGCCAACAATAACCAAATCAAAGTAAATAAAGATTTCACCGGAACTGTCTTGGAAAAATAAATCAGCGGCTCGATGACCCCTTCGCGATAGACCAGATTAACCGAAGAAGCAAAGATACGATAGATGAACAAGGTTCCGGCCAAGACCAAAAGGAGATTAAGCCAGCGAAGCCGCTTAATCTCGAATTTTTCAATCAGAAATGACCAGAGTAAGATCGAGCAAACAATCAGACTGGTAGAAAGAATCCTCTGAACAAGAATTAGCTCGCGCAACTCCCGGCCAAAGTTAAACATGATCTGCGAAGCGATAGTCGCTCCGACATAAATAAAGAGTGCGCTGAAGATAAGAGTGATAATAATATCTTTAAACCGGTGCAGGCTTAGGTACTTTTTACTAAAAGCCAGTCCTCCGGCGATCAAAATACCGGCGGCAAATATTTCGGTAAAAATACTAATAATAGTAAGTGTTGACAGCATTTATTTTACCACCCGTATCTTAACATCTTGGGTCGCATATCCGCCAGCGAAATTCGATACTCCAACTCGGACATTATACTCACCGGCATTAACTGAATGAGGAACAATAAACTGCAGGCTATACACATTGTCATTGGCCACCACATCGCCCTGTTCACTATCATTATATAATGTTTTGAGCGATTGAAAACCGAAGGCACGGAGATCGGCAGTTACCCCCTTAACATCTTCCAAGCGTCCCGGGTTATCGATTTTAACTGTTAATAAGGCGATACTTCGGCCATCAGCCTTGATCCAATCAGGAGCAAACCCGGCTTCTAAAATAACAGGATTTTTCTTAACATCAAGCGATGTTTTTGCCAGCGCCAGCCACCCTTTCTTATTGGCGACGGCGACCGCGACTTCTTTGGCGCCGGTATCAATTCTCATCGGAACACTAGTTTGTAGAGTATAAATGCCGTCACCCGCTACCAGGTCACCAAATAAGCCATTATCAACTAACATTGTGTTGGAGAGGCGACCAATCGTGCTTAAGTCGGCCCGGACCCCGGAAATATTTACCATCCCCCCCGGATCACTGACCGATGCCATGATCTCAACAACAGTTCGGCCATCCGGTGGCACTCGTTTTGGAGTCGCTTTAATATAATTAATTGTGGGCGTTAATTTTACCTGACTAATTTGACTGATATCATAACCGACCGTCCAGGAGAGGAGGGAGCCGATCTTTTTCTTCATAAAATCGGTAGCAGACAAGAGCATCACAGCCTGCCCCTTAGTCAAAACCTGACCTTCTTCCGCATAGGCCTTCTTGGCCGCCGTTGCCGGAGCCGAAAGGATCAACATAAGTATAAGTAAAAAGCTAATCAGTCTCATGACGCGTCCTAAATTTTGCCAAGATCTCATTCAACTCTGTTTCCGAAACAACAGCTCCGGCCTGGAAAGTCCCGTCAGGGAAGAGTTCAAATAATTTCAATTCTTTAATAGCGAAAATGTATGGGGCCAAACGATGGCTGGCCGGCACATCGATAAAGACCGGAGATTTCACTTTCTTTAATTCCAGAGCCGCTTCTTTGACCAGCCAAACTGCCAACTCTCCCCTGGTTAGTCCGGATTCCAGCACCAATTCGGAATCAGCTGTCAGTTCGATTACCCCTTCAATCAATAAGGTGTCAACCAGCTCTTCCGGCGAGTCGATAATCTGGATTTCCGGCTGGCTGACAATACTTTCGCCGACCTGCAATATCTCGACCGGCAGAGTAACAATTATTGCTTCTTTCTTTGGCGGCGAAGCGGTTCGTCTGGCCGTCGACATAGAGGTCAGGTCAGGAACCGGGATATAAGGGAGCTTAGTATCCGTTATCTCGGGGATAGAAATATCCGCCACCGGTATTTCGACCGTCTGATCAAGAGACTTATCTTCCCCTTCGACAACTTTGGGAACCGGCGGCAATTCCGGTTCTTCTTGAGCGACAACTTCGACCGTCGGTATTTCGACGACGGGGATTTCAATCGACTCAACTACCGGTTCAGAAATTGGAATTTCCTCAGCTTCCATCGTCTGGATTTGGACAACCTCAGGCGTAACCGGTTTTTCCAGAGCAACAACTTCAATGATCGGTTCAATCACCGGAATAATTTCTTTTTCCCTCTTACTTTCCGGACCTTTTAGTTTATCTTCTTCGATTTGCAGAGAGATACCGTACTTGGCAAATAAGGCTTCTCCTTCTTCTACTGTTACCGAAGCATCCGGCCTAAATGTTCCGTCGGCAAAAGGGAGCAGGAGTTCGGCTTCGGCCGCAACCATGATGTAGGCAGCAAAAGGGTGATCTTTGGGGACATCGCTAAAGACATCTTTGGTCACTTCGGGGAGATCAATGCCCGAAGCCTTCACGATCCAGGAGGCCAACTCTCCACGTTTAACTCCGGTATCCAATTCAAATTCGGCCTCCGGAGTCACTTCGATAACACCCATCGTGACCAGTGATTCAACCTTCTCAATCTTCTTTTCTATAACTTTGGCTTCTTGAATTAAGGCTTTCTTCTCTTCCACATTTTCAGATTTTTTAATTTTTTCTTCAATCTTCTTTTCTTCGGCGATTATGACTTTGACTTTACGTAGAACCTTATATTTCCAGATCTTCTTTTCACCCTTATATTGAGCCTCAACAACAACAAGATTTTTCTGCAGTTTCAGCGGAATAACAACCTGGAAGCGGTTCTCCTCATCAACCAGAGCGGTGGAACCATTGATCTTCACTTCGACTCCGGGCTTAACTTTGCCCGCCACTTCAATGCGATCATCATAAGTAACGATATTATTTGCTAACGTCAGCCCTTCGATTGCAGATTCCAAAATAACTCGTGGATTTTCAATCTCTAATTGTTTCACCACGATCCAGGTCTTAGGCAGATGGACTAAAGAAAAATATATCCGTTTTTCACTCAGTAACGCTTCCCGATAATAAGCAAAATCGACTCCCCATTCTCCCGATCTAATCCCGAAACCAAGATTTATGTCTGTAGAAACTCCGGCCCCTCTATACTGCTGCATGATTCCGGAACGAAAATAAAGATGCTCCTTGATCCCCCACTCCGCCCCCAAACGATATATGAGCGGCCGGTTTTGGGCAAAATTTATCTCCGAGGCAATAGTTAACTCACGCCCCTCCATAAAAATTGGAGAATAGATATCGCCGACTATCTGCGCCGAACCGGCCAAACGCCCAATCATCGGAATCCCTTCGGTCCCACCGACATCCCAATTGACCTGACCACCACTTCCTAATGTTCCTTGGGGCAAAATGTTTTCCATCGATAAACCGGCCGACCACCACTCTTCCCCTTTATAGAGGACTCCGAGATCAACATCCCAACCGTAAGCAGAGCGATCAAGCGCCCCGGTCTGAATTAAACGTTGATCCATCAGCCCTTTAAGATTGACTCCAAAGGCGATCTTTTGCATGAGCGGATTTAATGACCAAGCGGGTACAGCTGAAAATTTGGAGCCATAAGAGAGATAGACGTGATTGCCGCTCGAAATTGCGGTTCCCCCAGTAATGGGGATATCGGATATCCTATTTTTTACCACCGCCAAACCGAAAGCAGCATTGTTGCCAGTCGGATAAGCCTGGACCGCAGCTATATTATTAATGTCCTTGAAAGTTAAGGATATCCCCTTGACCCAGGCTAACCCGGCAGGATTGTATAATGGGGCGTTCATGTCGTTGGATAATCCGGCAAAGGCACCGCCCATCCCCAACGGCCGACTGCCGATCTCCGAACGTAAAGGATCGACCCCAATATCAGCCAGTTGAGCAACTACCGGAGTTACTGTTAAAAAAACCGCTAGAAATATGACGGCAAATAATTTCATTACTTTAGTCAATTCTTAAATAGGCCTGTTTCTGCTCTTCCCAACCCAATTGATCGATAGCCGTAACGGTAATTAATTTTGAGCCGGGTTCATTAAGCGGCAAAACGATGCTCAGAGTGTAATTCAAATCACCGGCAACCAAGTCGCCTTGCTCGCCATCATCCTTCATCTCCGCTTCGACCGGGCCCCCGATCTCCGACAGATCTACTTTGACTTTGGCCAGGCCGTAAAAGCCTTTACGCTCGGCAAAAGAAGCAGTAATAATAATAGTTTTTTTCTCCTGACTTCTGGCTCTTTCCGGTTCGATGATTAAACTATTAATTTGCGGCGGAATATTAACCCGACAAAAGTTGTTCGGAGAATAGTCGCGAGAAAAATCAAAAAGGCGCTGAACCCCAACCAACGATTTACTAAACCGCGCCAATAAAACAGCAGCCTCAGCTCTTGTTAATGATCGATCAGGGTCAAAAACCGGGATATCTTCAAAAACCCCCCGAATTAATCCGCGACGCCCGGCCATGTAAATCGGCTGAGCCCCTTCCTCTTCTCGCAAGACATCAACAAAAAATGGTTTCAGATCTTCGGAGCTTTCCAGTTCTTCGATCTTAAGTGCCATTTGCGCCACTTCCCGCCGAGTGATCGGCTCCTCTAAACCAAAAAAATCATTTTGTAATGGCAAGACCAAGCCGGCTTCATAGGCCGCTTTAATATAAGGCGCCCGCCAATGTTCTCTGGGAACATCATAAAAAACATCGGCCTCAATTTTTTCGGCAATTGGCAACCCCCTAACCCTGGCCAGCCAAGTGGCAAATTCTCCGCGCGAAACCGGCTGTGAAGGATAATAATTATTATCCGGATATCCCTCGATAAAACCGAGCGTTGATAAATAAACTATCTGTTCTCTGGCCCAGTGACGCTTCCCGGCATAAAAGATTTCCAAGTCATCAAAAGTTGTTAATTTGAGAATTTGTCGCTCAATTTTTGAACTCCGGCCAGCTTCATCAACCGCTGTTACTTGAACCAGGTTCTTTCCCGGTTGCAGGACCAACCCGCACTTAAAAGCCCCATCCCGGGCTCGAAAAACGATCTCGTTACCGTTCACCTTAATAATTTGGGGTTGATCGACTCTCCCTCGAAGCTCAACGACCTCGGCAAAAGTGACTAATTGGTTATGTAAATCGAAAAGTTCAATCCCGGCTAAAGCCACTGTAGATAAAAGTTGAAAAGCAAGAAAAAGGACGACAATCTTTTTCATTGGCGTCATTCTAGCACATTCTATAATAATGTGTTAAGATAAATAACATGTTCTTAAAGTCTCTACAACTTCGCGGCTTTAAAACATTCGCCGACTTAACCGAGATTGAGTTTGCTCCCGAAGCCAGGATTACAGCGATTGTTGGACCAAACGGCTGCGGTAAAAGCAACCTGCTCGATGCCACTCGTTGGGTCATTGGCGAAGATAATCCCCGTGAATTAAGAGTGTCCAGCTTGTCTGACATTATATTCGCCGGGACCGCCGCTCGCAAAGCCCTTTCGCTGGCCGAAATCTCCATGATCTTTGATAATTCGGCCAACCGTCTGCCGGTCGCCTTTGCCGAAGTCATGATTAAACGCCGGACATTTCGCGAAGGAGAGAGCGAATTTTTTATCAACAGGAATTCCTGCCGCCTCAAAGATATCCAGAATCTGCTGCTCGACACCGGTTTGGGCGAAAATACTTATTCTATTATCACCCAGGGACAAGTCGACGCAATCTTATCGAGCAAGGGAGAAGAGCGCCGGGCAGTTTTTGAAGAAGCAGCCGGTATCAATAAATATAAGTCACGAAAATACGCGGCGGAAAAGAAATTAATATCAGCCGAACAAAATATTCTGAGGATCAGCGACTTAAGAGTTGAAGTCGGGGAACATATTATTACCCTGGCCGACCAATCTAAACGGGCCGAAGAATATTTGACTATTCAGGAACAGGTCAAACAATACGACATCGCCTTGAGTCAGCGTCTGCTCAGCAGCCTGCTGGAAAAAAGAGCCGGTCTAAATACGGAACTCGCCCAGGCCAAAGCAATCAGTCAGGTCAAAAGAGAGGCCGATGCCCAGGCACTGGATCAATTGGCCGCTCTAAAAGAGAGTTATCGGCAGGGAGAACAGGTTGTTGAAGAGATCGGCCGAAAACTGGATGAAGAAAAAGACCGCCTACGAGATGTTGAACTCGACTGGCGTTTTACCGAAGGCGAAGTCAGCCGCGAAAAGAGTGCCCTGTCAACTCTGGAGCAAAAATCGACCGAACTTAACAATAAGATCGCCGAAGCACAAACAATCCTAAGCCGCAGCAACCAACAGCTCGATTTCAGCCAAACTCAGGTCAGAGACGATCTGAACGCCCTTTTTCAGTCGCTCTCCGAGCTGGTCACTCAACTATCCGGCCTGTTCGCTTTTTTTGACCAGGAAAACAAGATCTCCATTTCTCTGGGAGAATCGGCAGAAAAAGAAGAAGCTTATAAACTAAAACTGGAAATGTTGGAAGAAGAGGCCAAGAGATTATCCGAAGAAAAAGAAAGACTAAACTTTGCCTTACAGGCCCACCAGATTCAGCTCGATTCCCTGACAGCCAAGAGACAAACAGCGGCAACCAAACAGGAATTGCTCGACCAACTAACGAGCAAAAAGCAGGAGCGCGAAAACATCGCTCAGCAGATAAACGATTTGGAAGAAAAACTCCGGGCCGAGGGGCAGGCCGAGCGCCAGGCAGCCGACAAAGCGACCTCCCTGGAAATTGCCATCGCTAAATTAGACGGGGAATTATCGGCCATCAGAGAGAGATTCTCCCTGGAATACAATCTGAGTCTCGACGAATTAACAGCTCCGGCCGTAGAAATAAAAAGTTGTTCCAAATCCCGCCAGGACATTGAAGCCGGCAAAAACCGCTTGCGCGAATTGGAGCCGGTCAACCTATTGGCCATAGACGAACACAAAAGAGAAGAGGAACGCCTCTCTTTTATCGAGGCCCAGCTGAACGATTTAAACTCTGCCCGAGAAAATTTACAAGGTTTGATTATCGAGCTCGATCAAAAAGCGGAGCATGATTTCCTCGAAACAATGCAGCAGCTCTCCAAGGTCTTTTCCGAAACTTTCGCCAAATTATTTGTCGGTGGCGAAGCGAAAATTAGTATTATTTCTGGTGAGTCCGCCCTGAATTCTGAAATTGAGATCTCGGTTAGACCCTCCGGGCGCAAATGGCTCCCCCTCCCCCAGCTCTCCGGCGGCGAGCGCTCGTTATCGGCCATCGCAATATTATTTTCTCTGCTAAAGATCCGACCGAGTCCTTTTTGTTTTCTCGATGAGGTTGATGCGGCGCTGGACGATGCCAACATCGGTCGTTTTACCGATATGCTCAAAGAGTTTTCTCAGCACAGCCAAATTCTGGTTATCACCCACAATAAAAATACGATGGCGGTAGCCGACAATATTTATGGCATCACCATGGAAGAACCGGGTGTTTCTAAGGTTATCTCCATGAAACTCAGCGAAGCCGCAGTATGAAACAGATTAAAATATTCTTGCTATTGATAATTCTATGTTGTTTGTCATTGCCCGCAAAGGCTGATCTCCCTCAGCCTGTTTGGCAAAAACTGGGAAAAATGATCAACGATACGCCCGGTAATACCGATCAGGAAAAACCAAAAGTTATTCCCTCCGGAAATAATTACATTCTGATCTGGGAAGACCGACGGGATGGTTTCTCAGATATATACGCCCAAAAGATCAATGCCCAAGGGACATTACTCTGGACAACAACCGGCCTAGCGGTCGCCCCTGTCTCCGCCAATCAAAATTTTGCCCAGGCTGTTAATGACGGGGCCGGCGGAGCGATTGTTGTCTGGCAAGATTATCGCAACGGGAATGCTGATATTTACGCCCAAAGAATCGGGGCTGCCGGTGATCGTCTTTGGGGCTCAACAGGGGTAGCCATTAGTCGCGCTAAGGCCGGACAATTTTCCCCGACAATCACTGCCGACCAACAAGGTGGAGCAATAATTAGCTGGCACGATTATCGGAGCGGTTCTGGTGAAGACATTTACGCTCAACGGATCGACAGCCAGGGTAAAAGTCTCTGGTTGGAAGACGGGTTAGCGGTGGCCACTCAAAAAGGAACTCAATGGTATCCCAAAATCGTCGGTGACGGAAACGGCGGCGCGGTTATTACCTGGACAGACGGCAGGGTCAGCCCATCAGACAATAATATTTATGCCCAGAGACTTTCTGCCGCAGGCCAACTCCTTTGGCCGGCCGAAGGGATTGCAGTTTGCAGCGCTCCTAATAATCAGGAACACCCGGTCATTATCAGTTTGGCCCAGGAGGGGGTGATAATTGCCTGGAATGACGGACGTAATCATAATTTAGATATCTATGTTCAAAAAATTGATTTGGACGGACAAGCGGTCTGGACAGCCGATGGTGTCTCTGCCTGCAAATTTGATTATACTCAGGAGTCGCCTCAGTTGGCGGCAGATGGCCAAGGCGGAGCTATTATTACCTGGACCGATCATCGGAGCGAAACGACAAAGATTTATTCCCAAAGAATCAACACAAGCGGACAACCCCTCTGGTCTGATACTGGGAGAGCACTGGCCCTGGCTGCCGGTAATCAAAGAAATTCAGTAATAATAAAATTACTTAACGAAGAGTGGGTAACCATTTGGGAAGATGAGCGGCTGGGAAATAAAGACCTCTTTGCCCAAAAGATTAACAGCTCAGGTATCCCGCTTTGGCAAAAGAACGGAGTCATTTTGACAAATTCGTCCCACAAACAACAAGGGATCAGTGCCCTGTTAACTACAACCGGCAATGTCTTGGTTGTCTTTGAAGATACCCGCGCCGGAAATTCCGACATCTATGGTCAATTATTGGCCAACAACGGAGAAACTATCTGGGCAGAGCAAGGGCTGGTTCTCTGTAATGCCCCGGGCGCTGTAGTCCAACAAAACACCAGAGCGATCCTCACAACCCAAGAAGAAATCATTTTAGTTTTTGAAGATTTCCGTTCCGGCTATAGTAATATTTATGCTCAAAAAATCAACAAAGCCGGCCAACTCGCCTGGGGAGAACACGGCCTGGCAGTTGCCAAAGTTGATGCCGTGCAGAGCAAGCCCCGCCTGATCCACGACGGTGTCGGCGGGGCCATTATTGCCTGGGAGGATTATCGCAATCCGGACCAACCGGTAATTAAGGCCCAGCGTCTAAGCTCTTTCGGAAAAAAACAGTGGAAAGAGAGCCTAACAGTGGCCGCGGTAAATTCCCGACAGACCAAACCGCTGCTAGTCTCTGATGATAGTGGCGGCGCAATAATTATCTGGGAAGATAATCGCAATATTCTCAGCCTGCAGGACATCTACGGACAACGTGTTTCTCGTCAAGGAACTCCGATCTGGAATGAAAAAGGGGTTAAGATTATTTCTACCAACGGGAATCAGGTTGATGCCGCTGTAATTTCCGATGACCTTGGCGGCGCGATTGTCGCCTGGACAGATTATCGCAATGGCGACAGAAATCCGGATATTTATGCTCAAAGAATTAACGCTCAGGGGAAACAAGTGTGGGAGGCAGATGGCGTCGCTATTTGCAGCGCTCCCGATGTTCAAAGAAATGTCGGCTTAACCGAGGACCGTCACGGCGGTGCCATTATCGCCTGGACAGATAAGGGGGGCGGAAGTTACGACATTTACGCTCAAAGCATCAACAATACCGGCCAAGTCCAATGGATGAAAGACGGGATACCGGTTAACCAACTCAGCCGTACGCAGCAAAACCCGAAGTTTGGCAATAGCAACATTTTGGTTTGGGAGGATTATCGCCTGGGGAATTGGGATATTTATGCTGCGGAAATTTCCAGTGACGGCAAACTCAACTGGGGAGAAGACGGCCTGCCTATCGCTGCCACCTCACACACTCAATATGCTCCACGCACCACCCGCTGGCACGACAACGGGACAATTGTAGCCTGGGAAGATTATCGGAGCGGAAAAAGCTATGAAATGTATTTTCAAAAAATTGACTCAAATGGAACCGTGGCCTGGACAGAGAACGGAGTCAAAGTTGCCAGCCGGAACGGGGCAAAAGTTTCGCAAATCATGGCCGACAACTCGGCCAACACCTTCTTTATCTTCTGGGAAGATTTCACCAACGGCGGCAAAGCGATCTACGGCCAAAAATACTCGGTTAACTAGCCTTCTTTTTTAATTCCGCAGCTTTGTTGGTCCGTTCCCAAGTTAAATTCAGTTCGGGCCGGCCAAAATGGCCGTAGGCAGCTATCTGTTTATATATCGGACGACGTAAATCTAATTCCTTAATGATCATCCCGGGGCGGAGGTCAAAAGTTTCGGCAATCGCTTTGGCGATTTTCTCTTCGGAGACTTTATTTGTTTCATACGTTTCCACCAAAATGGACAAAGGATGAGCAACGCCGATCGCATAAGCCAACTCCACCTCACATTTAGTAGCTAAACCGGCGGCCACAACATTTTTGGCCACCCATCTGGCGGCATAAGCAGCCGAGCGGTCGACTTTGGACGGATCTTTACCGGAAAAAGCGCCGCCACCGTGTCGGGCATAGCCACCGTAAGTATCAACAATAATTTTGCGGCCGGTGACGCCGGTATCTCCCTGTGGCCCGCCGATCACAAAGCGGCCGGTCGGGTTAACAAAAAATAAAATTTTGTCATCGACCAGCTCTTTGGGCAAAACGGGGAGAATGACTCTTTCAATAATATCCTGGCGAATTTTCTCGTTTTTTATC
>JBDRIF010000001.1:0-27930 GCA_043816125.1 bacterium | reverse complement strand
ACCCTCTCCTTGGGCAGCAAGAATATCTGCTCGGCCAAAGGCTAAGGCTACATCAATGCTAACTCCTGCCTTTTCCAATTCTGGCACCATTTCCGCCACAAACTTAGTTATAGCCTTCCCCTTCGCTTTTGTAATTGATGTTTTCTCTTTAGTGGTTGGTTGTTGGGAAAGTGCGACATTATGGCCAACCATGCTGCTAAGTAACATTACGATACTCGTGTGCAGTTCAACTAAGCAGGCGATCTGATCGACTTCTGTTGCAGAAAGGCCCAAGGCTTTGGCTACTGCGGTTGCCGCTGGCACCCCTTCCTTCTCGTGTCCCAGGAATTGATGTTTCACGCGTTTTTCAGTCTTTTCTCCGTCAAATACTTCAAATGTTTCCGGCCGCAGATAAGCTCTGAGGCGGCTCCCGAGTTTTTGTGCTACCTGACCAGGTTTTGGCAGTCCATGCCATTGTTCTACCGCGACTTTTGCAGGCATTGGTTTAGCTTTGGTTTGCGGTTTGCCAATGTCATGAAGCAGGGCGGCTAACAAGACTGCTGGGGTTGCTTGATTCCCTATCGCGGGATCAGCTTGGAACCAGCGGACCATGGCCAGAGTATGTCCGAGGATATCAAATCTATGGTTGGGATGGTCTTGTGGCACAGAGAGAAATTCAGAGAAAGTTACCTGGCGGGTAACTGTCTTCCCCAAACGTTTTTCTGAAACTTCCAGCCGGGGCAAGAAATTATCCAGATCCGCGATCCCCCCCCCTAACGCTGCCTGAATAATCTGTGGTAATCTCTGTTTTATTTCCCTGGCTCTTGCCGGAGCTAATGCGGGCCAAGACTGGGGTGCGACTCCAATTATTGCTGCCATTACTTTTTTCCTTTAATATTATTTACTTAATAATCCACTTCACCATATAATGCATATCCGTCATGAGCCTTGAATGTTATCGGGCCACCGAATGAAATGTCAGCGGAGACAATATAGTATTCTGGTGTTGGGCTTGGTCTAGAAGGGATCAATTCGAAGCCGGAGAGAACCTGTCCTTCCTCTCTGTATTTGTGGCTCCAAAGTTCTCTTCCGTCCTCCGGCTTGAACCCATAGAGGCTTTTTTGATATGCCAAAAACAGACCAGAATGTCTACCCTCCTCCAGTAGTGTGAGTTGGACGATTTGCTTGCCTGCTCCTCCGCGAAACGCCCAGACCTTTTTCCCCGATTCAATTTTCAGTGCATATATATTCCCGTTTCCCGAGGGGATGTAAACTAATCCATTAGCTTGGCTGACGACCGGCGAAACCTGGCCGCAGGCTTCCCGTTTGGAGAGATTTGTTTCCCAAACCTGTTCGCCAGTTTCTAAATTGTGAGCTGTAATTCTGCTTCCCTGAGTGGCAATAAGCAGATCGCCGGCCAACACCAGTCCATCTGCCGTTTCCAGTTTTCCTAAAGAGATCCTGCGGGCCTGTTTGCCGCTTGTGGTTTTGAGTAGGGCAACATAGCCATTTTTCAGCCCAACGGCAACGACACGATCATTTTGCGCGATAGCTGGATTTTCCGGTATCCCCCCTCTAACTTTAACCAGCCAGCCGGGATGATTTCCGACATCATCGGTCGCCATAAGCCTCTTGCCATGTTCCATAACTTCAAATTCCAAAGTCGGCGGGAGAACCGTTGTTGCTGCTACTTTTGGTGGGGGAGAAGTGTGGGGCGGAGCTGTTGCCAATTTAGTGGCAGCCGGTTTTGGTGGTTTCTTTTTTGCTATTGGTGCGGCATTACGTCTTTCGGCGGCTAATCTTCCTACCCTAAAATATCTCATTGGTTTTCTCCTTTTTCGCTCAACCTCTTTGGGTATCAAACGTCAATCATGAGTATTATCGAATCTTGATAGCCAAAACTTGCGTTGATTTTGCTAATAGACTACATATATTATATCGCCACTTTTTGCTATATATTTCACATTCTATAATAATTAAAGTGAAAATAGCTATTATGAAACTACAAAAGTATTTAGGAAATTATGATGCAAGTTTTCAGCAATAAGTTTCGATAGTATACCGTATAGGAATTGATATTGTCATATATGGATAAATAAGAATGTCTTTTATTAGAACATCAAAATTATTGACACAATATGGAGTCAAAGGGTTGCAGCAAGCAGCTTTTTTGCTCCGTTATGGAACTTTAACTGGTAAGGTAGCCAAACATATTTCCCCTCGAGAAATTGCTGATAGAGGGACAAATATTTGGCAGGCAAAATTATTGCATGGAGAGCTGGCGCGACTAGGTCTGACAGGCAGAAGCTATCTACATGAAGCGATCGACGGGTTTGGTCGCTTTTTTAGTATCATCCAAGACAACTTTGATAATTTATCAACTGGCCCCGAGTTTGTTGCCGCAAATGGACAAGTACCTGAAAATTTGGCGCCTCGAGAGGGGGAGAAGCCGATGATTTCTTTGCAGGCAAATCAGAGTGATAGGGGAAGCAATGATGCTGATGCTAGTAGAAAAGCATATTTTGGTGCGAGGATATTAGACAATGCCAAGGAATTGAATTTAGGCCCATATTTAAAACGTTGGATGCCGGAATCGGCCTATAAAATACAGTTAGAAGCTCAGGAGAAGGGTTTTCGTAATGAAGGGACTTATGTTCTTAAGCGTGCCTTTAGAGGCAAGAATATGGCCGCTATCCTAACAGGTTTGTCTGCCGCTTTCATCTCTACATGGCTACTTGCTGGTTCAGCCATGGCACTAGTTTCTTTGGCCCCTGCCGCTTTCATAACAATTGTTTCACTTATTATTACTCAGTGTGTCGTTGAAGGGGTTAACCCACGTGTAACCACTGAGGGCTTTGAAGAAAATGTCCGTGATGCAACTAAGCAATTAGGCCAAAACAATACTGTTGATTTTATTATCAAACTAGCTCAGAGACAACCGAAAGGTTGGCGCAAAACTTTGCAACACTTAAGGCGTGTCATGATGCTAGGTAATCCGTTGGAGTTTATCAGCCTTTGTGAGCAATTGGGAGCAGCGGCTGGGGGTGTGGCCAAGCAAGAATTAGCCAAGCTGGACTTGTTACTGAATCTTGATAGTTCTACTGGGGAGAAATCCTTTACAGATCGGCTCGGGGTAATGCTTCAGTCTAAAGCCAAAAAGCCTTCGGGCTCACATCTTCAGGAGAGTTTTGCTCGGCAACTGGCTGAGCAGCCTGTCGAAGAGATCATGACGGCCCTAGGGGTCATGCTGACGACAGATTTAGCTGGTATGGGGAAATATGCCGAATACGTTGTCAATCACTTAAAGATAGAACATTGGGAAAAGTTTGTTGAGTTGGCGCAACTACCGGAGATAGGGATTGTCAATGGTGCGGCGGAGATTGAAGCCTCTGAGCAAGTCGGTTTATCATCGTTAAAACGAGTATTAATTGCAGTGCAAAAGAATGATCGTGGACCAGCTAAGTCAGATATTTTTTCTGCATATGTTAGCCGTCTTCAAGGTAAAGAGCCGGCAGAAATTGCCAGAATCCTTCAAACAATGCTCTCTTACAATTTGCCAAAGATGGAAGGACATGTTGTCTTTGCTTTGCGCTCTCTAAGAGGCGAGGATTTAGGTTTATTTGATCGAGCTTGCACTGCAATAGAAGCGAAAGAATTGGAGACTGGGAGCCATGAAGTCGACCGGGATGCTGCGGCAAATGATGCGGAGTCGACTTCTAGTGTGCGGCGACGGGCTGCAGAACGAGCCACGACTGTCCTCTTAAATACGTAATAGATTCCTCATATTTCACTTATTCGACGAAAAAAGATATAATTAACTATGGAATCCTTTCCTGAATGCCTCAATTGTGCGATCCCTTATATAATGACGTGGCTAAATTAGTTGTTAGTTCGGGGAAAGCTTCCACTTCTTATGTCCAACGCAAATTCAGCATCGGTTACAATCGTGCCGCCAGAATAATGGATCAGTTGGAAGAAGCCGGAATCGTTTCGTCTCCTAACTTAAACAGAATCCTCTTTATTCACAAATGCTCTGCCAGTGCTAGCGTTACTACATGTCCTTAGAACATCATTGATAAATGTATCTAACTCATCTCTTGCTATGCCTCTTGTTTCCTCCATGATTCTATCCACCATCCGAGCAACTAAATATTGTGATTGAGGATGGCCGGAACGCTCAACAACCCTTTGGGTCCTGATAAAACTTGAGGCTCGGGCATTAGAACTAATTAGAGTAAATCTTAGAGCAGGTAATTCTGTTTCCGCATCTAGGCCAGCGATAGCCAGCTGATAATCTGCGTGAAAAGTCTGGACTGCTAGGTCAGTAAAAAATGCGCTTAATTTATCACTCTGATAGATTTGTCTAGCAAGCGGGTAGATAACTGCAGCTGCCTCACTTTCTTCTGCTAAGCGTAAACAGACTGCTGTTAATTCGCCAGCCCTTCTGTCTGTTGGGAGTTGATTTAGCGTATCCCGGAGATTACTCTTGGTTTGTTGAAGAGCGGAGCCGTCACTAGGGATTTTTCCAGTAAGCATGCCGACTAGGCTCTCTTTGTAGAAGTTGATAAGAGCGACAATTCCAATTACGGAAAGGTTTGGCGCGTAGAGAAGTTGAGCTTCATTTGGGGTGACCCCTTCTCTAATCAAGACCCTGCTGATGACTTCACCACGTACTTCTCGGCCTAAATCATTGTTTGCGCGTTCTAGAGTTTTAAGTAGACCGGCTATGTCAGTAACGTCGAGTAATCGATTAATTTCTTCTGCCAAGGCGCATGCGCCCATCTTTTCGGCAGATGCGAGAAAGCTGTGTCCCGCATCAATACTGAAGGTCCCTTGGGTAGCTGAATTGAGTACAGATAGACGGGCTAGAGTTAAAACTGTTTTTTGCTCAGCTGGTATCGTTTGATCCAGTAAGAGCCTGGAGGCGATTTGATGAAACTTTCTTTGACTGGTCCGGTCGAGTGCTTGAATTACTGTAAATTGTGCTGATAAAGAGAGTTGCGCAAAATCACGGTCTAGAGTTGCGCTGACTAATCTTCCACGATCCAAGTCGATCATGGTTACGAGCCCCTTTACCCTTTCTGCTTCTTGACCGGATTCGATCTGAGCCGAGGCTTGTTTGGCCGGTGCTGAAAAACGAGCTGCATAATAACCTGGTCTATTTGACCATCGATAAGCGGCAGTGACCCCTCTCTTAAGCAATTTTGCTGCGGATCCTAAAGTTGTTTGTGGTCCTGGCATAATTTGTTTCCTCCTTAAGTCTCTAATGGCCTTACTAATTATTATCGATACAATTTATCAGAAATTTCATTTTTTATTGAATAACTGTATAATGAAACTATGAAATCCTTTCCTGAATGTCTCAACTGCGTAATCCGTCAGACGATCGAAATTCTTCAGCGGCTTGTCTCCAGTCAGGAGAAGCAGGAGCAAATTCTGCTGGCGGTAGTCCGGACCATCAACAAAGCCGAGCTGGAAAAACTTAATCCGCCCGAGCTGACAAAAATTGCCCACGATATTATCCATCGAATGACCGGGATCAAAGACTTTTTTGCCGAGATTAAAAAACGGGAGAACGAGGCGGCGCTTAAACTCTATCCGCAATTAAAAAAGATCGTTGAAAACTCTAATGATCCTCTGCAAACTGCTGCTCGCCTCGCTATTGCCGGCAATATTATCGATTACGGGGCTCAAGCAACTTTTAATATCGATCGGGCGATCAAAGAATCGTTGCACAATCAGTTTGGGGCCAACGATCTCTCTCAATTAAAGAAGGACTTGAAGAAGGCCAAGCTCGTACTATATATTGGCGATAATACCGGCGAGATAGTGTTCGATCGGTTATTAGTAGAGCAGCTGATAAAAATGGTGGAAGTGGTCTATGTCGTCAAAAGCCAGCCGGTTCTCAACGACGTGTTGATGGCCGACGCGGAAATGACGGGTATGACAAATCTGGTCAAAGTAATCGAGAGCGGCTCCGATTTCGCCGGCACAAATCCGGCCAAGGGGACCGCTGAATTCAAGCGTTTGTTCAAAAAAGCTGATATTATTATAGCCAAAGGGCAGGGGAATTTTGAAACTCTAGACATGGAGAGGAGAAATATTTACTTCTTGCTTAAGATGAAGTGTCCTTGTTTGGCCGAGGCGACCGGGTTCACAATGGGGGATATTATATTAAAACGATCTTAAGTGTATTGCTGGTAATGCTCTTTTCTGGCCAAATAATGGCAGCAACTCCGCAACGTATTATCTCGGCTATGCCTTCGATTACCGAAATGCTTTTTGCCCTTGAGCTTGATAACCAAATTGTTGGGGTGACGACCAACTGTAATTATCCCGAAGCGGCAGGGAAGAAAGAGAAGATCGGAGCGATGCAGGTTAATCTGGAAAAAGTGGCGGCGCTCAAGCCCGATCTGGTTGTTATGCTCGAGGAGACACAGGATAAAGATATCGAAAAAGTGACCAGGTTTGGGTTGCCGGTTCATTCTCTCAGTCTCAAATCGGTTGATGACGTTATGACCGCCATTATTGAATTAGGTGTTGTGACCGATAAAAAGCAAAAGGCGAGAGAAATCGTCAGAGATATCAATCAGCGTCTGCGCCAAGTGGCGGTTCGAACCAAAAATATGAAGCCGGGGATCGGGGATGTACTCAAACTTTGGCAGGCGAAGGAAGAAAAACGGGAAGTGTTGGTGATAGTCGGACTCAAGCCTCTGATTGTGGCGGGTGGGGGGACGTTTATCGATGATGTTTTGCAGAAAGCGGGGGTCGACAATGTCGCCGCTAAGGCCAAAGCTGCTTATCCGCAGTACAGCTTTGAAAAACTGGTCCGCCAAAACCCGCAATATATCATTATCCCGCAACAACTGGTCAGCAAAGAAGAACTGCAAAAGAGCAAACGCTGGCAAAGTCTGGAAGCTGTTCGTAAAGACCGGGTTTTATCAATTGATGAAGATATCCTCTCCCGCCCCGGACCGCGCGTGATCGAAGCAGTCGAACAGATTGCGGATTTTGTTTATTGATAGTACAATAATAACGTGATCAAGAAACTGAACAAAGTTGAAACTAGAATTGCCCTGGGCGGATTAGTTATCGTCTTATTGGCTGTCATGGCCGTTGCGTTACTGCTCGGTTCGGTCTTTATCTCCCCCGGCGAATTATTCTCCACCAAAATCTTCTGGCAGATCCGTTTACCTAGAGTGATTCTGGCGGCTCTAATCGGCATGTTATTGGCTTTGTCCGGCGTGATTCTGCAAGGAGTTCTCCGCAATCCGTTGGCCGATCCGTACATCTTGGGTATTTCTGCCGGTGGTGCAGTCGGTGCGGCTATCTCCATTATCTTAGGAGCTTCTTTTACCGTCTTTGGCATGAGTTCGATTCCGGCTACAGCTTTTCTTTTTGCTCTGGTAGCTGTTTTTATCGTTTACAGGCTTTCTCAAGTCGCGGGGAAAGCGACTCCGGAGACTTTAATTCTGGCCGGTGTCGCCTTGTCTGCTTTTTGTTCGGCAATTTTGGCCCTTATCATTATTATTACCGGTAATCTTCAGCAGATATATTTCTGGCTATTAGGGAGTCTCTCTTCCGCTTCTTGGGAAAATGTCATTACGGTTACCCCATATGTGTTATTCGGCGGTGTTATTGCTTACCTCTTTTCCAAAGAATTAAATGCACTTTTATTGGGTGAAGAGATGGCTTCAACTTTGGGGGTCGATGTTGAAAACTCCAAAATAACGTTAATTTTACTCGCTTCTTTAATGACGGCGGCCGCTGTCTCCGTTTCCGGTTTGATCGGTTTTGTTGGGTTAATCATCCCTCACTGGATCAGATTAACTTTAGGGCCGAACCATCGGATGTTAATCCCTTTCTCCGCTTTTTCCGGTGCTCTGTTAATGGTTGTGGCCGATGTCTTGTCTCGAACTTTACTGGCACCAGTTGAGATTCCGATCGGAATTATTATGGCCCTGGTTGGCGCCCCCTTCTTCCTGTATTTATTGAGACGAAAGAGGACGGGGAATCGATGAGCGTTCTAAAAGTTGAAAAACTGATTTGCGGCTACGATCCGAAGAAGCCGGTTATCAAGAATGTCTCTTTTACTGTTCATGACGGAGATTTTGTTGGGATTGTTGGGCCAAACGGTTCAGGCAAAACAACTCTCCTCCGCTCCTTAATCGGCCTGCTCAAACCTTTTGCCGGTTCGATCATGGTTGATAATCACAAGGTGGAGAACTTAGACAAAAAAGAGTTGGCTCGCAAGATCTCTTTTGTCCCGCAGATGATGGAGCCGGTCGAGGGGTTTACCGTTGAAGACCTGGTTATGTTGGGACGGATCCCTTATCTTGATCGTTTTAAATTTGAGAGCCCTGATGACGAAGAAGCTGTCAAATGGGCGATTGAAGAGCTGTGCATCGAGAAATTAAGAGACCGGCAGGTGAGTGAATTGTCCGGCGGTGAATTTCAGCGGGTGGCGATTGCCAGAGCATTGGCGCAGGAGCCGAGAATCCTCTTGCTTGACGAACCGACGTCGCACCTGGATATCCGTTTTCAGGTCAAGATCTCCAAACTGTTAAAGAAACTCCGCAAGCACCGATCAATTGTAGCGACATTCCATGATCTCAACCTGGCGGCGAAATTCTGTTCCAAGCTGATTATTGTAAAGAACGGTGAGATTGTCGCTTACGGTCCACCTGAAGAGGTTGTTACTCCGCAAAACATCTGGAAGGCTTATCGGATTAAAGTGGCTGTTCAGAAGAATGACAAAAGAAAACGGGCCAGATACGTTTTATTGCCTTAGATCATTATGAGTAAAAACTTTTTACTCACCATTTTATTTTGTTCTGTAATTCTATTAACTTCCTGTTTTCGCGAAACTGTCAGTGAAGTTGTTGAAACTGCCGAGAATAATTGGTGGCCTCACTCTGACGGCTATAGCTGGACATATAATACTGCGATGCAAATTATTAGCACGGACTCAACTTATGAAGTTAATAGCGTGTCCAGCGAAACCTGGACACTGCAAGGCACCACCACGATAAATAATATCGAGTTGCAGATCTTGCTGAAGACAGATGGGCCAGACGACTATCTCCTTTTCAGTGGTAGTGGAGTGGCTTGGTATGGTAATTCATTGAGTGTTGCCGATTCCCCAACAGCCAATCTGTTGTATCCACTTAGTGAAGGCAAAAAGTGGAATGTCGGACTATCAAATGATATTACCGTTGAGGTTATGGGCATAGAGACCGTTCAAGTGCCTGCCGGGGGGTTTGAGGCTTGTTTGGTTTCAATAGATTTTGGTGATGGGGCGTATAATCATAATTATTATGCTCTGGATGTTGGCTTGGTTAAAACAGTAGAATATTTTTCTGATATAGTTATGACTAGCAGCGATGGACTATCGCTAACGCATGCTACTTATATTTCGACCAAGGAACTGGCCAGCAAAAACTTTTAGTTGATTTGGTTGACCGGCCCGCTACGTATTACTTCCCTAAGCTGCTACCTGTTTCAGTCTCTGCATAAGTTTTTCTGTCGCGAATCCCGGTTTCCCGCTGCCGATCTTCTTTTTCCATATTCTGGTCACCGGCATAATGCCGATCCCGCTGGAAGTGACAAAGCATTCATCGGCGGTAAATAATTCTTTGGTCGAAAAAGACTTTTCTTCAACAGGGAAAGCTGATTCTTTGGCTAACTTGATAACTAGTTTTCTGGTTACTCCGGCCAAAATGGGCGATTCGATCGAAGGGGTGGAGATGATTCCGTCTTTGACTATGAAAATATTGCTGACGGTCCCGTCGGTTAAATTGCCGTTTTCATCGAGCAAAAAGGCTTCGTCGGCCCCGACTTTTTTGGCTTCGATTTTGGCCAGGATTGCATCGACATAGCAGAGCGTTTTTAACCGGGAGCTGGGGACGTCAGGTCGTTTTATTGTGCTGATAATCGCCGACCAGCCGGTCTCATAAACTTTTTTGGGCAGTTCTTTGAGCTTTTCAACCAAAACGATAATAGTCGGTTTTCCTGTCGATTTGGCCGGATCAAGCCCGTGCCCTTTTGCATTGCCGCGGGTGATGATGATCTTGATATATGATTCCTTGTATCTGATTACGCGCAGTTCGTTTAGTACGGCTAATTTAATTTGCCTGGGACCGGGGAGATTTCTGATCTTGAGTGTTTTCGCCCCTTTGAGCAGGCGTTTAATATGCTCTTCCAGGAGGAACGCTTTGCCATTATATGTTCTGAGCGATTCAAAAACGCCGTCACCGTAAAGAAAGCCGCGGTCGACAACTGAAACTTTATTCATTGTATAATTGTAGCACTTCTGGCGAGGTTAAGGCTCGATCGTATATACGTATTTCATCAATTGTGCCATATAGATAGTTCCCGACATCCTCAAGATCTGAAAGACCAAATCCAATTCCCAATTGGTTGCCCGGTACAGAACTAAGAAAGTAGTTTGTCGTCGCTGCGACCGCCGCTGCAGTGGTCGGGTAAGAAAAGATGCGATCATTGATTTCCAGGCCGTTCAGGTAAGCCTTGTTACCGTTTTCGTCAACGGTGAGGACCAGGTGATACCAGTCTTCCGGGGTTAAGTGATAGCTGGTTTCAAATTTTACTGCCGGTTCAGTTGAGCTTGTTGGGGTAAGTGTACAGAACAATTGTGAGTCGGTAAAATTATTTCCCTCCTCTGAGCCTAGCCCGATCAGCAGTCCCTCATATAAATCTGTTCCAATATTTCGACCATGGTAAAATATCGGCCTAAAAGAATTTCCTGAAAAAGTAATAAACTTAAACCAGATCGAGATTGTCCCTTGGGTTAGACTGCTAATCTCTGATGGGATAGAATATCCCCCATCTATAATTGAAAGATAACCTACCTCAAAACTTATGGCAGAGCCAGTTCCATCGTGACCCTCAACCCAGGTTCCTCCATTTAGCATTCCTATCATATCATTGTCGGTGAGATTATTGGCCGTACTGCCGGTCCCTTCATCAAGGGGGAACCAGGCGACCAGATTTTCTGTTGATAAAATAGTTGAGGTTGTTGTAGTGGTTGTGGTGGTCGTTGTGGTGGTCGTTGTAGTTGTCGTGGTGGTCGTTGTTGGAGCGGGAATAGTGTTGTCAATTGTTTGCGAGCAGGAGAAGAGAATTAATAATGCTGCCGATGCCAAAATGAAAGAAAGAAAAATAATTACTTTGCTGTTTTTCATGAATTATTGTTCTTTAGCCGTTGCTTCCCCGGCCTTAAACAAGGCGATCTTGGTGCAGAGAGGCCCAATTATTATATTAAAAGCAACAGCAATCAAAGTAATGTTTAATATCATTGAGCGGTAGGGGAAGTACGCGGAGGTAGCGGTGATCATCAGCGGTAAGCCGACTGCGACGCCGGCCTGGGGGATCAGCATCCAGCCGAGATATTTGCGGATCTTATCTTCGGCCTGAGAGAGGAGGCCGCCAAAATAAGCGCCCCAGACTTTTCCGATAATTCTGAAAGCGACAAAGATAATTCCCCAGGCGGTCAGGGCGGTGCCGGCCGCGGCAAAGATTTTGAGGTTTAAATGAGCGCCCGAGAGGACAAAAAAGAAACAGTATACCGGCGGCGTGATTCGAGAAATGTTTTCCAGTGACTCGGTGTTTTTGTAGGAAATATTTATCAGCGTTATTCCGACGATCATGTTGGTTAGCAGGGCAGAGAGATGAAGAACGTTGGCCAACCCGACACTAAAGAGGATTGAGCCGAGAATAATAATAAGGCTGTCTCCCAGGTCTTTGGTCAGTTTTAAAATTAAATGAACCGCCAGTCCAATCCCCAGCCCGAGCAGAACGGCGCCTAAAATTTCCATGGAGGAATTTGATAGAGAGTGCAAAGCTGTGTGGCCAAAATTTGCTAAATGGTTGATGTCAATAGTTAGGACCAGCCCAAAAAGAACGATCGCTACCGCGTCGTCGAGTGCGACAACAGCCAGAGCTGTTTCCGTTAAACTTCCACGGGCTCTGAACTCTTTGATTACTGCAATAGTTGCCGCCGGGTCGGTAGCTGTGGCGATTGCTGCCAGGGGGAGGGCGGCGCCGAGTGGCATTTTAAAAATTAGTAATAAAATCAGAACCAGGACAGAAGCTCCTAAAGCCTGAAGTATTGTAATTAAAATAACGCTGAAACCGAGTTTTCTGATTAGACTAAAACTTAAACCTGCTCCGATGATTAAGGCGATGATTCCCAGGGCGATCTGAGGGATAAAATCGAGCTGGCCGATAGAAATTTCGCTAAATAAGCTGGTTAATGAGGGGCCGAGTAATATGCCGGCAATAATATAACCGCTGACTCTGGGGAAATGAAAATTTTTAACTAACTGGCCAAGTAGGAACCCAAAAATTAGCAAAACTGCTGCGGTTATGAATATGTTCTGCTCCAGCAGCTGCCATATGGGGCTAATGCTCATTGATTGTCGATCCCTTCTTCCAGCAGAATGCGGGAGAGACTGGCCCGATCAATAATGCCGACCAGTCTTTTATTGCGTACCACAGGAACCCTGGTTAAATCCTTATGCATCATTAATTCGGCGACATCAGAGGCGGTGTCTTCTTCTTTGGCGGAATAGATGGTTTTGCTCATATAATCTTTAACCATCGCCTGACCGACCCGGCCTAACTTTTTTACTACCTGAGAAAGGTTGGAGAATCCGATAACGTCGGTATTTTCTATCTTTACTCTTTCGGGAAAAATTGACGAGATAATGTCTTTTTCCGAAATAAAACCGACCAGCTCATTTTTGTCGTTTACAACCGGGATCCCCGAGAGGGAGCGGAGAGAGAGGACTTCGGCCACTTCAACCAACGGGGCGTTTTCGGCCACCGAGGTCAAATCTCTGGTTAAGAAATCTTTTACTTTTTGCATCTTATTTCACCTTCTTTACTTTTGCCATCAAAACAAATTCTTCAACTTCTTTGATCGAATTAGGATAGTTGCGGGTATTTTGTGCGGCCGAACGTCCGGCTCCCAGGCCGTATTTGAGCGCTTCGCCAATATTTTGGGTCTTCCTGTATTTGCTGATAAATCCGGCCAGCATAGCATCGCGAATGCCAATCATCACGCTGGCTTTCCCCAATTCAATTTCTCCATCCCAGATCTCATCCTTGGTGATTACAAAATATTTGAGATTGCCGTATTTTAATATTACGATCTCGGCCCCTTTGGCAATCAACTCTTCTCCGGCCCCCCGGCAGGTCCCCTCTTTGCAGACATGTTCGCCGTAAAGATGCTTGTTTTCTCTGAGATCGGGCATGGCAATAAAGGCCTTGTTCCCTTTCATAACTTCTGACAACATCGGCTCGGGGAGATTAAGGATTACTTTTACTTTCTTCTTATTAGCAAGTGTTACGAGCTCATGTAGAAAATTTTGGGAGACTCCCGGTGGCAGACTGCCGCCTATCTCCACTATTTCGGCCGAAGAGAGGAGTCGTTCGAAATTTGCTTTGAAACTATTTAGATAGCGCAGGTCGATGGGGACACCGTTTTCTACGATCAGGCTTTGTCTGTTCTTTTTTTCTTCGATCACAAAAAAGTCGGTCCGAATCGCTTTGTTGACGTAGGTGAAACTGGTGGTGACCCCAGTTTTTCTTAGTTCTTCTTCAAACATCCGGCTCCCCTGAGCGCCGAGAAATCCGGTGGTAACAACTTCTTCTCCCAGAACTGCCAGAGAGCTGGCGACATTTATTCCTTTGCCGCCGGGCATCCTGATTGTTTCCGGCACGCGGCTAAAACGACCTAAATTCAGTTCCGGAATTACCAAAATATGATCAAAGGCCGGATTCAGGGTGACAGTTATTATCATGTCTTTACTCCTTTGCGTTTATGGTTCGTATCTCATGTAGCGAAAATGGCCGGCGGCAATACCATTGTATCTCCCCTCGGCATTCAAGAGAATACGCTGGAGATAAAAACGATAGGCGACTTTCTGGCCGTCAATCTCTTCCTGGAAATCGACCGGGCTGATAAATGAATTATTGGAATAAAGTGCCCCAAGGTCATTTGTGTTGGTGAATTCCATGGTTGATTGTTGGGTCTCAGTTAGGGAAAAGCGGGTGCCGGGGTCTTGGTTTACCCCAGTTTGCACTTCCAGAGTGCTGGTCTCGGCTTCCAGAGTTGTTCCCCAGATAAATATCTCAGTTGAATAGGCCCAGGAATAGCCTGCAGGAACTTCCAGGGAGGAAACTTCCGCGGTGCTCCAGGTAAAAATTGGTTTTTTGTCTGATACAGTTGGCAGCATATAATAAGTTAGCCGAGTATTGTCTTCTCCTACGCCTACTGGAGCCAAACTATCATCAATTTGAGTCCCATCTAGGAGGTAGAGTGATGGTTCCGGTATTTCTATCATTTCCAGTGTAACCGGGGTAGTGATGCTCTCGGCATTGGATAAGGTTGCTCTGACAGTAAAACGATTGGTCCCCACGGTGACCGTTGGCCCGTCGCTATTGCTAAGACGGAAACTGCCGCCATCTTCTGGAATTACCGCCACCACAACATCGCTGCTGTTTAATACTTCAACCGAGCTGACGGTGACGCTTTCATAAGTTGGCGTACTCGGAATATATATTTGGACACTCCCTCCGACTTTCCAACCGCCATAGGAGCCGTAATATAAATCGACATCATCGAAGAAAGGAGAGGTGGCGGTGATTGGGGAGCCGCTGGCGATATAATCGAGGCTGTCGATAAAGGTTATGTCAGTAATTGTGTTCCCGCCGGTCAGGTAGTTTGCCTCGATGAAATTCTTGAGGGCCAGTTGTTGCGGGACAGACAATTCGGTTGCAGAGGTAATTGTTGATATATTGGCTACGTCAAAACTTAAATATTCTTCTTCGGTAATAACTTCATCAGATGTGCCGGCGACCAAATTTTCATATTTTGTTTTGAGTTCTTGCAGGCGGGTATTGAATGCGGTAACAATTGTCGCGCTGTTTAGTGATTGGCCGGTTGCTCCATCTGCCGCGGTGATAACTTCGGCTACGGTTTTTGTTGAGCCGTCCAAAAAAGCCTGCCCCAAAGCTTTGCTTACTTCTTTGGGTGGGAGATAATTTTGGCCTGACCCGTTGAGAATCATTTCGTTGATATATTTTGTGGCCAAATTCTGATCATCATCTGCCGTGGCGTTATTAGCCAGATTCTCCAGATTAAGTTTTTTGTAGGCTTTTTCAGCGTTCCCGTTGTTTTCTCCTATTCCGGCAGCCGCAGCTCCGACTTGAACTCCGTTTGTTGTCTGCATTGAAGGGAGCTCTAGTTTTCCTCCATTAACAAGTGTTTCGGTGTCGTCGGTGACCAGGTTTTTTAGTTCTTTCATTGTCGACTGAGAAACTATCAGGTTACTGCTAAATTCATCTTTGATAACATCGTCAAACATACTGGTGGCAATGGTTGTTTCGGGGGCGATATTGGCTGTTTCGGCGGTGGATGTGTTTACAACGGCCAAAGTAGTGATCTCCAGCGTACTACTGTCTCCGGTTTTTGTCGCCACAATTTTGTATATGCCACTGGAGAGGGGATCAACATCAGAAAATGTGTAGTTGCCGTTGGCGTCTGTTGTTGCAATTTTAGTGGTATCTGTTTCGGTCCCGTCGGAGCTGATTTGATACAGTTTTACAGTTGCCCCAGCCAGGCCGCTATTAGCCATGGTTCGAAAGGTCGGTTTAATTACGGAAAAGTTTGTGATTCCCAGAGCAGTAATGTCAGAGGCTGTAGCTGCTACCTGGCCGCTGATGCTGGACGAGCCGGCTGGCAAAGTTGTAGTTGTAGTGGTGGCCGTTGAACTGGAAGTTGTTGTCCCGCAACCCAATAAACTAACAACTAACAACGAACAACTTACAACGAACGCGATCAAGAACATCTTTTTCATAACAATACCTCCAAGTATTTTTTCTAATCTTGATTTTATGCCTATTAGGACAGGAATTCAAGAGGAGTTAGCGAACCTTGCTTGCCTCGATCAACATATCAACAGCCAAAACCAGCAAAACTGCCGCGATTGTAAAAAGAAGATAGTTATTTGTCTGATAGAACCCGATTATTTGATAAATCAGGGCACCGATAGTGGTGATTGTCATAAAGATCGCGGGAACCAATGTGTAAATGGACGGCCTTCCTTTTTGCACTAAATATACCGAGGCCAAAAGCAGGACCATGGCGGCGATCAGTTGATTGGAGGCGCCAAAGACCGGCCAGATTGCCGCCCATGATCCGAGGGCGAGCCACAGGGCGGCCAACACAATTGTTAATGTGGCAAGATATTTATTTTTGAATATTTTCAAGCCCAACGCGTCTCCCAGCATCTCTTCGGTAATGTATCTGGCGATCCTGGTGGCGCTGTCCAAAGTCGTCAAAACAAATGCGTTTAAGGTGAACATGGCGAGTAACGATCCGACGGTAGCACCGATCAGAGGTTTAACGAGTTGTCCAAACCCATGGCCAAAAGTATAGATCCACCCCTGTTCTTTCATTAAGGTCGGGTAGGAGTTTGCTCCTGTCCATTGCAGGCCGGCACAGACGGCGATAATAGCCAGTAAGGCGAGGACCCCTTCTAAGATCATCCCGCCAAAAGTTATTTTTTTGCCTGCTTTTTTCTGGTGCAGTTGTTTAGATGTTGTCCCCGAAGAGATCAGGGAGTGGAACCCCGAAATTGCGCCGCAGGCGATGATGACAAAGAGCATCGGCCAGAGCGGGCCTTGGGCACTTTGAATTGAAATAAACATGGGGGCATTCATCTTGGGGAGGCTCACGAAGATTCCTAAGTACCCTAAAAGTAACCCTAAAAATAAAATATAGGCTGAGAGATAGTCTCTTGGCTGCAGGAGAATGTTGACCGGAATAACTGAGGCGATAAAGGCATAGGCGAGTAATATGACTATCCATAAGGTTAGCGCCTGTGGGTGGTTGATGGTAACTGGAAATTGTAGTCCTAAATAGATTGAAAGGCCCATGACCAATAAAGCGATTGCCGTTGCGCCCCAGTGATTGATTTTTCTTTTATGAGTCATGAAGCTAAAAAGGAGAGCGGCTACGATTACTCCAATCGAGGGGATGACGATTCTCGGCTCTGCGACCATTGTTTGGGCAGTGACTGCGGCAAAAACTGCCACTACCAGGATCAGTGCCAACAGGAGGAAGCTGGAAAAGACCAATCTGCTCCGTTTGCTGATTACATGTTCAGTTACACGACCGACTGTTTGGCCGTTATGGCGGACAGATAGCATTAGCGCCGAATAATCATGCACCCCGCCAAAAAAGATCGAGCCGATGATGATCCAGAGTAAGGCCGGTCCCCAGCCGAAGAGGGCGCAGGCGATAACGGGTCCGATAATTGGACCGGCGCCGGCGATGGAGGCAAAGTGATGCCCAAATAACACAGTCCAATGTTTGGCCGGGATGTAATCGAGGCCGTCTTCGTTGGTGACTGCCGGAGTCGGCTTGCTGAAATCTGTTTGCCAAATCTTTTTTTCGATAAATGTGGCGTAAAAGTGATAACCGAGAGCGTAAAGAGTTAGCCCAACAAGAGCGACAAATAGCGAGTTCATGGTGAAATTATACTCCTCATGATTTATAATGTGCAAGGAGGTGTCTTATGTTAAAAAGACGTGAGGTTAAGATTTTTAAGATGAGGAACCGCAAGGGGTATGCCGCGATTTTTAAGGAAAATTTGACTGAAGGGCGGACTGCTGATCAGGCGTTTGAGAGGATGGTCAAAGCCGCCAAGAGGAAATCGAAATAAGCCCGCTAGTCTCAATTATTATCCCAACACGCAATCGTCCTTTGTTTACCAAAGAGGCGATCGAGTCGATCGAAGCGCAGACTTTTCGTGACTACGAAATTATCGTGGTTGAGGATGCCGGGGAGAATGTTTCCGTCGCCAGAAACTTTGGCGTCTCCCAATCGTCAGGCAAATATATCGCCTTCCTTGATTCCGACGATCTCTGGCATAAACGCAAACTCGAGAAGCAACTTAAATATCTAAAAGAACATCCAGAGTTTAAAATCTGCTATACCAATGAACGTTGGGAACGCAATGGCCAGCATCTTAATCAATTAAAGAAGCACCAGAAGTATCACGGTTGGATTTTCGATAAGTGTTTACCTCTCTGTATCATCTCTGCCTCTTCTATAATAATGGAAAGGGGAGTCTTTGATGAATTGGGCGGATTTGATGAGGATTTGGTTGTCTGTGAAGATTATGACCTGTGGTTAAGAATGGCCCTCAAGTATCCGATCGCTTTTCTCGATGAGAAATTAATCGTAAAACGAGGCGGCCATGCAGATCAGTTGTCTAAGAAGTACTGGGGGATGGATCGGTTTCGGATTCAATCTTTGGAGAAGATTCTAGATCTCAGATTATCAGAGCATCAGAAAGAGCAGGTTAAAGCAGAATTAAAAAGGAAAAAAGAGATCTTCTCAGCTGGTGCTCGAAAAAGGGAATAGTTAGGCCTGACTGACACTTACCCTGCCCAAACTTCTCCCCAAATAATCCCCTTCAGTTACTTTGAAGCCGTGTCGGAGTAAAAATTGATTAAAGACCGCTTTCTCGTTTGGTTCACCGCCCGGTTGTTCTGGTGACTGCCCGCGCCAGACGGCTGCAACTTGCGCTTTTTGTAGGTGTTTTGTCGCACCGAGCAGAAGAGTAAATAGTTTACTTGAGCTGGGGGTGCCGCGAAATTCCTCGTAAACATGATAATTGAGCAGAGCTATGGCTCTGTCAAGTTGTTTGTTGATCACAGATGTGCCGTATGCGATTGGCCAGCAGTTCTTGAGGCCAAGGAATTGCAGAGTGTCCGCAATTTCCATATCTTGATGGAAGATAATTAGAACTTCTGGTGCTTCGTAGCTACCTGCGAAAACATGATAATCGCCGTTCGGCATTCCGTTTGTATCGTCGGACCAATGGTGTTGTCCGCGGAGAAGCATCTCTGCGACCCTACTGCGGGCGATCTGTGCCAGTCGGTATTGTCTCCAGGCGGTCGATTTTTCCGGCGAGTCATTTTCCAGTCGTAACTGGCCATAGCCTGGGAGCCTCCCGTTGAAGATGGCTCTTTGTGTTGTCCCTCTGGCCAGTAATTGAGATAACGGGGTTTCGGAGTATAGAGAACCAAACATAGATAGCAGGTCCATTTCAGCCGGGACACTGGCGCAAAAGCTTTTATATGTGCGGGGAATAGGCAATGCTCGGCCCCATTCAAAATTTGCGTCCATTACATGTTGGTCTTTTTCGAGCCGCTGTTCAAATGCGGGGCAAACTGTTTCTTCAATTGCTGCCCGGTCTTCGGCTCCTGGGGTATTGGCTAAAAACCAAAGCAAGTCGGCATTGGTGCTAGCGATAGCGGCCCTTGTCTTGGTTGCTTTTGGGTGGGTAACAAATGCCTTGACCCCGCTGACAAGTTTTGGTCCGGCTAGTGAACCGTCAAGTACGGTCTTTTTAGGCGGCGGTGGTGGTTGGTGTCTGACTTTCATAAGTGTTTATCGGAGCGTTAGATAAGAAATTTCAGTTTTATTATGATATTTCTGAAATTTTGCTATTTATCTGTTGATATCTATTTGTAACAATGTCAAGAATTATCAAATCAGCTATTTATAGGGAACTGGGACCATATCAAGCGGTTAAGCGGCAGGTCTTTGCATCAGAAACGCGCAATGTTCATCTAGTTGGTGAAGGAGATGTCGGCGGCAAGGGGATCGGTACATTGGTTTTGCACCGCCAAAGAGAGAATTGGTTTACTTACCATACGCCCAGGTCGGTTATTCTTTGCGAAGACGCTCTCGGATTGCCGGTTAAAGATATTGAGAGTCCAAATTCTATTACCGCTATTTCTATTGAAAAGATTGAAGAAGTGGTCACTCTACTGCGGGAGTTGGATTTTCAACCGGCCATTGCGATCCGTTCTTCCGCCCAAGTGGAAGATGGCGCCGCTCTTAGTACGGCTGGCAGATTCCGGACAGAATTTCATGCTTTACCATTAAATGACCATGCTTCGATCCGCGCTTTTACCGAGAAATTATTGCGGGTATGCAATTCAGCTTACAGCAATCAGGCGTTACCCTATTGGCAAAGAGGGGGCTATCAAGAGATCCCGCCAATGCCTGTTGTTATCCAGGAAGTAGTTGGCGGCCAGTGGTCGTATGCTCCGCGATACTTTTTGCCGGCAATCTCCGGTTTGCTGCGCGTCCTGCCGCATGATATTGCGCTGAAAACAACTGTTGTCGGCCTCGGTTTATCGGCGGTTCAGGATGCCGGCTTAGGCCTCTCGCGCAGATTTGTAATCGATCCACATCGCCAGGCGCGAAACCAGGCTGTACATATGTATGATGAACGTGGAAGTGTCAATTTACAGGATCTATTTGCCTTGGATTTAGAAGCCGGAGATTTAGTCCGTTTGCGCGGCCAGGAGGCAGAGCAGCTATATCCCGAAGAGATCCACCGGACCCTTTGGTCTTTTGTTGTGAGTGATATGGGAGCGGATGTTGCCCTGGCTTTTAATAAAACTTTTGGCCGTCGCTTTGAATTTGAATGGGCCCATCATCCGAACCACGGTTTTTCACTGGTCCAGGTCAGGCCGGTAGTCAGGACGGCAAAAATAGCCAAACCGGAAGTCAGTCCGGAAAATATCATTTTAAGCACTGATAATGTTTTGGGGGCGGGGAGAGCTTCTTTTGATCATTTGATTGTTTTTGAGCAGAATCGAAAAGTCTCGCGTGTTCCGATTGAGAGGGTGGAGTCTCTATATAAAACATATCCTAATAGCCTGTTTGTGCAGGTGGGGGAAGTGACCGGAGTGACTGCCTGTGGAATCGAGGAAAACGTCTTTCCTTTTGCGTCAGCGGCTGTTGTTTCTGATACTGTTGATTCCATTATTCATCAGCAAGGAAGCGGAGTGCAGCATCTGGCTGTGCGATTTCTGAATGAAGAAAAAGTCATGATTTACACTGGGCTGGCTGAAGGCCGTTTCTGGCAGCGGCCGGAAATGTCATTATTAAAATTTATTCCTCTGGATTGCATGTCCACATCGAGACAATATATCTATGTTTATTCTATTTCCCGGCCTGTTCATGTGGCAGCGGATGCGGAGGAGGGGTGGGGGATGGTTTGGTTAGGCTAAGGTCGAAAAACTCGACGCGTCCCACTTAACCGGTCCCATCTTTTCGTATTCTGGATCTTTTCCCGCGATCCAAGCATCAATGGTGATAGCCAGTTTGATCATCTCTTCACGGGAAATATTTTGCGAGATCATCGGTTTGCCTGTCTGAATATCAATGACCGTAACGCCGATGTCGCTGATAACTCGGATATTCTCGGAATAAACTTTACCATTTTCAACTCGCCATGCATAAAGTTCCGGATTTCGCGGATCAGCCAAGCCGACGATGAATAAATATTTCTGGTTATGAGAGAGATCTTGCGCTGATGGGGTCGGCGAACCTTTCGGATGACTGTGGTAGACGCCGAGATATTCCAGTTTATGTTTTTTTAAGAAGTTATCCGCAGTTTCCAAGTCTTCATCGCTGATTGCAAATGTTTCGGTCCGATCGTATAAGAATTTATTGGGAATCGGCAATACGCCGAGGATAGTGTTGTCTTTGCCGCCTAATATTCCTCCTGATTCCTGAGGATAACAGGCGACGGCTTGCTTTAATATTATCTTATACTGGCGTTCTGTAATTATGAACATTTGAATCTCATTATAACATAGACTATAATAACAAATTGTTCGGTCGGTCACTGAGTAGCAATCGGACACCTCGATACGCGCTTCGCGCTACTCGGTGTCCGATTGCGTATCGAAGTGACCGCTAAAAAACCGGAGGAAGAAAATGATCAATTTGATTTTGTTAGTCGGTTCCCTCGGCCTCGTTTTCGCGCTCTATCTTTTTTGGGGAGTTTCCAAGCTCGATGCCGGTAATAATCGGATGAAGGAGATCGCCGCGTCGATTCAGACCGGGGCGATGACCTATCTAAAACGCCAATATACCAGTGTCGGTGTTTTCATGCTGATAGTTTTCGGAGCGATGGTCTATTTTCTTGGAATCTCAATCGCTATCGCCTACGTTTGTGGCGGTGTCTTCTCAATGTTGGCCGGATATATCGGAATGAACGCCGCTACCAAGGCGAATGTGCGCACTGCAAAAGTAGCCGGAGACGGTGATCAGGGTGGGGCGTTAAGTGTCGCGTTTAAGGGTGGAGCGGTTATGGGTGTTTCTATCGCTTCCCTCGGTATTATTGGACTCGGTTTGATCTGGCTCCTGATTCCCGACTTAAAAACCAAAGCGTTAGTTGTCTCCGGTTTTTCTATGGGTGCTTCTTCAATTGCCCTTTTTGCCCGCGTTGGCGGTGGGATCTATACTAAATCTGCCGATGTCGGTGCCGATCTGGTCGGAAAAGTCGAAGCCGGTATTCCGGAAGACGATCCAAGAAACCCAGCCGTTATTGCCGACAATGTCGGTGATAATGTTGGTGATGTTGCCGGGATGGGAGCTGACTTGTTTGAATCATATGTCGGTTCGATTGTCGCCACCATTGCATTAGGCGCCATCATGGGTGGTGCGATGATGTTTAACTGGATGATTCTACCGTTGGTCTTAGTTGTGGTTGGCTTAATCGCCTCTTTTATTGGGATTCAGTCGATCAACATTGTTAAAAATCTCAATCCTTCCCAAGCGTTAAATTACGCAACTTATATTGCCGGTGTCATTTTTATTACAGCGGCCTATTTTGTGGTTAATTATCTTCTTCCGGGAAACATTGGAGTTTTCTGGGCGATTCTTTCGGGGATAATTGTCGGAATGGCGATCGGCTTGTTTTCCGAACATTATACTTCCGGCAAAGTTGTTAAAGATTTGGCCCGCTCTGCAGCTACCGGACCGGCTACTATCATTATCAACGGACTTTCGGTCGGGATGATGAGTACCGCTTTACCGATGCTCTCGATTTGTGGCGCCTTATTAATTGCTTACCACTTTGTTGGTCTATATGGTGTGGCAATTTCTGCAGTTGGTATGTTGGGGACTGTCGGTATTTTAATGTCTGTCGACGCTTACGGTCCGATTGCCGATAATGCCGGCGGGATCGTTACGATGTCGAACATGTCGCCTGAAGCAAGAAAGATTACCGATAAATTAGATTCATTGGGAAATACCACTGCGGCGATCGGAAAAGGTTTTGCCATCGGTTCAGCCGCCCTCACAGCGTTGGCTCTCTTTGCCGCTTATACTCAGACTGTCGGTATTAGCATGATCAATTTGTTGGATATCACTGTTGTCGTCGGTTTCTTTATCGGCGCCTTAATGCCGTTTGTTTTCTCGGCCTTAACAATGGCGGCAGTCGGCCGGGCTGCTTATGCGATGGTCGAAGAGGTTCGGCGGCAGTTTAAAGAAATCGAAGGGTTAATGGCGGGAACCGGGAAGCCGGATATTGCCCGCTGTGTTGATATCTCCACCTCTTCGGCTTTGAAAGAGATGATTATGCCCGGGGCGATGGCTGTTGTTGTTCCGATCTTGGTCGGTCTGATCCTTGGGCCGACATCGTTGGGCGGCTTTTTAGCCGGCTCTCTGGCAACCGGAGTCCTGCTCGCCATCATGATGTCCAACTCGGGTGGCGCTTGGGACAATGCGAAGAAATATATTGAAGAAGGGTTCTTAGGCGGCAAAGGCACACCTGTGCACGCAGCCGCGGTTGTCGGTGATACTGTCGGCGATCCGTTCAAAGATACATCCGGACCATCGATCAACATTCTGCTCAAGCTGATGTCGATCGTGGCTCTGGTTTTTGGTCCTGTGATCGCGATTTATCATCCGATAATTTTGTCTCTGTTTAAATAAATGAAACGGGCCCACGTCTTGTATGCTGGTCGTGTTCAAGGCGTGGGCTTTCGTTTTAATACGGTTGAAATTGCTAATCGATATGGGATTGTCGGTTTGGTCAAGAATTGCGGGGATGGGCGGGTAGAAGTGGTGGCCGAGGGGACAGAGCCTTCATTGCAAAGTTTTCTCGACGAGCTTAACGCCTCGATGTCCCAATTCATCCGCGATAGGCAAATCTCCTGGGCGCCGGCTTCGAATCAATTTTCCTCTTTTCAAATAAATTATTAATTCTTATTTGCTGAAACTTTTTAGTTTTTGTCGCGATAAATAATGACTATGATAACTATTGGTGAGCGCGGTTGGCCTTTGTCCTCCAACCCTCCCGTACAACAGCGTTGGCCCGAATGGATTTCGTTTTCAAAGCGCGCACGTCTTTGCTTGGCGATCGAACGGCATTATTCCGAGTTAGCCGGGATCCCGATTTGGCAAAAAGAAGGAAAGATTTTTACCGGCACCACTTATCGTTCGGCTCAGATGCGTGGTCCTTATGCGAGGATCGCGGTTGAAAGATTTAGGCTTCGCTCTGTGGGAGATATTTTACGTTTAAATAATAGAAGTTTTATGAATTATTCTGGCGCCGTAGCCGCCAAAAGAGAACTGGCCAATTTCTTGGCAGAGGTTGCGGATGCTCATGGATTTTACTCCCCCCTCCGACCCGGGCAAGTAAAGCAGAAGCTGCTCGATCGGGCGAGGGAAAAGGAACGCCTGGTTTCCGAACAGGCCTTTGGAGATTGTTTGACGGTAATAGAACGTGGGCTTAAGCTTAAAGGGGAGGGGTGGCAGGCAGAGGTTTTAAGTTTACCCGATTTGAGCCGGAGAACGGTTCATGTTCGGCCAGGTTTGCGGCGCTTTATTGCCGAAGAATCATTGGGACTCCCGCTTGATAAGGTGGAAGTATCGGATGCAATTGAATTTGAAGAGATTGATAATGGAGTAAAAATTTACTTTGTTGACCAGGTGGAATTAAGGAGTGCTTTTCAGGCGTTTATCGACGGGGAAGGGTGCTTTGAGAGGCGTTCCGGTTTGGCAGGACTTAATAATTGGCTCCCTCTTATTAAGCCAGCTGAATATAAGAGTCGATTTGTCGACCCATTAACCCGTTGGGCTCTTGCCAGGGTTGCTGAACCGGGAGAGTGTATGAGAATCACTCTCTCTTTGCCGCGATTGCGAGGAAAACTGATCTCGCCATCATTTCAGCAGAAAACAAGAAACTTGTTAACTGAGCTGAGTGCTCACCTTAGGTTAGGTGCTTACTGGCAGGGTCATCTGGTCGGTAAAATAATGGCCGATTGGGTCGACAGCCGGTCATCAATTCAGGCATATTCTGCCAGACGGGAGGCGGAGAGATTTTGCAATGTGATGAGTGAGTTGACAGTTTTACCGGATGTCTATCCGGCGCAGTGGAACCATCGGGCCTTTGCCGATGCCTCCATCCTCTCTTTGAATGGTCTGGAAACAAAGCCGGTCCCTTTTGTCTATATTCCGTAAATTATTGAAATTATCTTTATTTTCGGTTGATAATAATTCATGGGATTATTTGTTAGTGGCTTACCTCGTATAGCCATGGCTCCGCATGATGAAAGCAAGATGCGGAGTTCTGCACCTGCTAGGCAGAATGTTTTTGTCCAGCCCGATTGGTTGTCCGCTCCTCAAAATAATGCATTAGTCATAACCCTTAGGAAGCGCTGGGCCGAGTTGTCAACTCTCCTTTTGAAATTGGAATATATTAGTTCCCGAGGGGAGGATTACGTTGCCGGGGTAAGTTTTCTGGGGGTAAGGCTCACCGCAACCTCGGCGATTCGTGTAATTGATCAATTGAAGATAAAAGACCTTACCAATCTTTTAAGGAGTAACTCTTCAGAGATGAGCAATGTCCTTCAAGGAGGAATGGCGATCCGTCCGTTAATTTTTTTCTTAACTAGAATTGCCGAAGTAATTCGAGGGAAGGATATTGCTCAGATACTTGCTGACCTAGACCGTCCTGCTGATCTTCTTGTTGCTTCTCCTGTGCCAGTTACAAGAGAGACACTCGTAGCTGCTCAGTTGGCTCAAGCTCGGGAGACAGTCGGTGATGGGGCCCCTGACTGGTTGTTACTTGATTCTGCTAATCACGATTTGGTCGCTAAGGTAGTTGAACATCGTACTGTTTTGTCCGGTTTACAATTGGAGCTGGAGTATTCCGGCCGGGGGGCGAGAAGACAACTTTCTGGGACTAGAGTTTTAACTTGTGAGGTTGTTGCTTGGAAAGGTAATTTGGCTATAGCCGAAGGGGGATTTAACTCTGTTGGTGATTTGCTCGACACCAAGGAGCAATTTAATTATATGGCGCGCAAATCACTGACTGCTTTTCTGCGTGGGTTAGTCAAATTAATCGAAAGTGGCGAGTTGGTAAGGCTGAAAAAAGTAAAAACTGTGATAAAAAAAGCCCCCTCCTGGTGGCCGTTGGATCCGAATCATGTCGCCCTGGCAAAAAAAGTTGTTAAACTTAGAGACCAACTAGCCAGCATTCCGGTTGAAGTTGTAGTTTCTCGAAATATTCCTGTCAGGATCAATGTTTTGTGGCGGACAATGGCTAATCGAAGAACTGTCCGTTTTGTTGCCGACAATAATATTTCCCGAGTTGGAGAGCTCCTTGATTATGATCGACCTTTGAAAGGGCTGGTTGCCAACGAAATAATCTCAACTTTGGAATATCTTGTTGAGTTGGCTGGGGAGACCGACCTCTCTGTTTTGAGTCGGCTTAAGGCTGAGGTTTTACCCAAGGCCCCCCAATGGCTCCCCGATGAGCCGAGATATTTTCCTCTGGCAGTAGCAGTTGCGGATAAGCTCGATTCCATAATTGCTCTCCCCTTCGAGCGGATAGAGAGTGATGGTGTTCTGGTTCAGGTTCGGATCGGCAGGGTGACAGTAAATGAGGGGCGAGTTCTAGATGCTTTTCGACGCAACGAGATCAAGGATACAAGATCATTTATTGAGCTATCGGCCAACGAACTAAACGACAGTCATCGCACCTGGAATATTATTTTGTTCGCCCGATTGCTCCAGAATCTGGCCGATTATGTTATCTTGCATGAAGAAGAAGCGGCAATTGAAGAGACAGGGTATACTCGCCGTTGCCATATTCTCCCTTTACAAACACTAATAGAGCGACAGCCCCGTTTGCGGCCGGAATTTGAACCTCAAACGGCAGCTAAAAAACTTGGCTTACCTTGGCGGAGTGTACGCCGGGCCTTTTTTCGTGATGAATTGGGGAGCTGGCGTCTTGACCCAAGCGTTGTTTTTCAAGTTTATAAGACAAGATTAGCCGCGGGGAAACTTAATTTGGGAAAGCTCGGCGTGCGTGACGAAACAGTTGTCCATGATCCGGAAACATTGACCAGAATCGGAACAGCTAAAGTATGTGAGTTGGCGGTTGCCACTAAGATAGAAATTAGTTTACCAATTTTACCGGACGAGTTGGAACAACCGGGAGAAATTATGCGGCTGGTCGATTTTGCCAACGGCTTACGAGAAGTATATGGTTTGAACCAACATTTCGTAGCCCGATTTATGGGTTTTGTAGCTAGTAAATGGGTGAGTGATAGAGTCGAAACTCCTCTTCCTCAAGCAAGAGGGAGAATGCTTAATCTTGGCGGATTGATCAATTGGCTGCTCAGAAAAACGGGAGTGGCGGAAGAGACGGGAAAGACTGGAACGCCTGATCATCGAGCTATTGCAGCACGTTTTATGGAGCAGGTGTTGCATGCCTTTGTTGAGCGGGGCCTTTTGAGAGATGCAGAGGTTGAGCTCTTTAGTTCCGATATGACCTTGGAATTTGAAGGGCGTCATCATTTTGAACGGCCGTTCATTTTGCCGCATGAAGTGACGCCAGACCTGTTATAATCCTCACAAATTACGATATAATATAGTCAGATGTCCTTGAAACACCTCGGTATTATCATATGTATTTTTTTTCTGGCCTTGCCTGTTTGTGGAGAAACTGCCGATCAGGCTATCTACACAGACGAATATGGTTTGGCCTTTTCTCCGCAATATCCCCCTTACGTAGGTCAGGAAGTAACTTTAAGAAT